>CALXUZ010000028.1 GCA_944391825.1 uncultured Clostridia bacterium
TTAACTAGCTAGGGGTGACATTTCTAAAAATTAATTCCTGCGTTTAGGGGTGACATTTTTAAAAGTTATTGACATACATTTTGAAAATTTTACCTATTTTTCTAACTTAGCTATTGCTAAATTCGCTTTTTTTGCAGTTTTATGTTATAATTGTGTATGAAAAGAGTTCCTTATTAGGAACTCTTTTTTTAATCTTTCATATGTTTTGGTTTGTATTCATCTTCTATTTCTCTATAAATCTTAAGTTTTACTAAAATAGGATATATTTTTATTCCAAATGGTATCATCAAAATATCTTCCTTTTTTAGTATCCTCAAAATAAATATTATCAGTACATATATAATTGCACCTAAAATTATTGAAATTATTGTACTTAAAGATTGCCCCATAACTGTATTCATCCATTGATTTGCAAAATAAACAGCTATTCCCATTAAAATTCCTGCTATTATTGGTCCTAAAATCATCCTTCCAAATTTAAAATTCAGTTTTATATTTTTATTTAGTACAATAATGCAGATTATAAATACAATTGTTTGTGCTACAATTGAACTTATTCCAGAACCATTTATTCCGATATCTGGATTACTAATTAAAACAATATTTAGCCAAAGTTTAATGAATACTGATATAAGTATTGCTATTGCAGGTATATAATTTTTGCTTATTCCATATAGTCCACCAGTAATAGTTTGATTTAATGCAACAAGTATCATTGATATGGAACATAGTATTAATAAACTTGCCCCATCAGATGCTGTTGGATAAATTAAATTTAATATTGGCTGAGCAAGCGCTATAAATCCGCAGGCACAAGGTATTATAATTAGTAAAGATGCAAACATTGAAAATGTCATCCTTTTAGATGCCGTTTCATAATCCTTTTGTGCTAATGAACTAGAGATTGCCGGAACCAATGCAGTTGAAAAAGCAATATTAATAGCTATTGGCATTGCGGTTAATGTATCTACTTTTGATAAAATTCCTGTCATGTTCATTGCAAATGCTTCTAGTTCTTCTCTTATTGGGTATATTCCTGCAAATGCACTTTGTATACACCTACTTACTGTAGTGCTATCAATTAGTGGGCTTATTATCGATATAACAGAACTAATAGTAATTGGTATAGAGAGTATTAATATTGTTTTTAATAATTGCTTTGTAGATTTATTTTCTTCTGGAGAAACCTCATTAATATTTACTTTTAATTTTCTTTTTTTGTAATATGCTATTAAATATATAAATGTAAGTACTATTGCAAGTGTTGTTGATAAATTACCACCAGCTGCCATTATATACGGTTCCTTACCAATTAATGCATATACAAATGTAATAGATAAAACACAATTTAAAAATTGTTCTATAACTTGTGAATAGCTAGTTGGCTTCATATCATTAAGTCCTGCAAAATATCCTCTAAAAACTGCTGATATTGCTACAAATACCACTGCTGGTGCTAATACCTGCATAACGTATTTAATATCTGAGACATTATATACAACATTGGAAATTGCTTCTGCCCCAAAGAATAATATTAGTGATAAAGCAAAACCTATTGTTGTAAAAAATACCATACATATTTTAAAAATACGTTGTGCGCCTTTATTGTCACCTATTGCCACTCTTTCTGATACTAATTTTGAAACAACATTTGGTATTCCTATAGATGATAATGCTAGTAGCAATGAATATACTTGATATCCTGCAGAATAGTAGCCAAGGCCAGTATTTCCAAATCCCGGCGCATTAGTTATAACTAGTTTATATATAAATCCAAGGATTTTTACCATTATTTGAGAAAACATAAGAACAAGGACATTTTTCATAAAAGATGCCCCCATGTTCTTTTTGACCTTTTCCTTTTTTGTTTCTTCTGTTTCCATCAATTCCCCTTTTTAAAATTTTATTTTTTCACTAATCCATCCATTTAACTCATCAATTTTTACTCTTATCTGTTCCATTGTATCCCTATCTCGAATTGTTACCATATTATCTTCTAATGTGTCAAAATCAATTGTAACACAATATGGTGTTCCTATTTCATCTTCTCTTCTATATCTTTTTCCTATACTTCCTGCCTCGTCATAATCACACATAAAGTCTTTTGATAATTTTTCATATACTTCTTGTGCTTTTTCACTTAATTTTTTAGAAAGTGGAAGTACTGCCACTTTATATGGTGCCAATGCTGGATGCATATGTAACACAACTCTTGTATCTCCTTCTGCAATTTTTTCTTCTTCATAGCTATTACATAAAAACGCTAGTGCCACACGGTCACAGCCCAAAGATGGCTCAATACAATATGGTATAAATTTTTCTCCTGTTTCTTGGTCTGCATATGTAAAATCTTCGCCAGAATATTGAGAATGTTGTTTTAAATCATAATCAGTTCTATCTGCAATGCCCCATAATTCTCCCCAACCAAATGGGAATAAAAACTCAATATCTGTAGTACCAGTACTATAAAAAGACAATTCTTCTTTGCTGTGGTCTCTTAGTCTCAAATTTTCTTCTTTCACACCCAAATTTAATAACCAATTTCTGCAGAAATTTCTCCAATATTCAAACCACTCCATATCTGTTCCAGGTTTACAAAAGAACTCTAATTCCATTTGTTCAAATTCACGTGTTCTAAAAGTAAAATTACCAGGTGTAATTTCATTTCTAAAAGACTTACCAATTTGTGCAATTCCTAGTGGCAATTTTCTTCTTGTTGTGCGAAGTACATTTTTAAAATTAACAAAAATTCCTTGCGCAGTTTCTGGACGTAAATATAGCTCAGAAGTTGTATCTTCTGTTACGCCTTGAAATGTTTTAAACATTAAATTAAATTTTCTAATAGGAGTAAAATCTTCTTTGCCACAATCAGGACAAGTAATATGATTTTCTTTAATAAAGTTTACCATTTCTTCATCAGACATGCCATCTGCAACCATATCTTTTCCATTTTTATGTGCCCAATCTTCTATTAATTTATCTGCTCTGTGTCTGGTTTTACAACTTTTACAGTCAATTAGTGGGTCACTGAAGCCACCAACATGGCCAGAAGCTATCCAAGTTTTTGGATTCATCAAAATAGCAGCATCTAGCCCTACATTATATTTGCTTTCTTGAACAAATTTTTTCATCCAAGCTTTCTTTATATTATTTTTAAATTCCACGCCAAGTGGGCCATAATCCCAAGAATTTGCTAGTCCGCCATAAATCTCAGAACCCGGATAGATATATCCCCTTGCTTTGCATAAATTTACAATTTTCTCCATAGTTAATTCTGACATAAAAAATCCCTCTCTTTTTTTCATTTTAGCTGTTAATATCTTACTATCTTTTTCCACCTTTGTCAACAAGTGGAAGATTTGAAAACATTACATTTTGTAATATTTTTGTAATATTGTTTTCACACTACTTTCATTTATTTTACAAATTTTTGCTTTTTTTGACATATTTTTTCTCTTATATTACAGTCATATTACAAAACCGTTACAAAAAGTCAATATATGTTACATAATTATTACGTTAGGTTTACAAAAATGATTTATACACATATTGTGGAAATTGTGGATAACTCTGTGAATAACTGAAAATAATGGGTCATTTCTGTGGATAACTTTTTAAATATTATTGTATCTTTTTTATGAAAACTAATTATATTTTTAGTCATTGTCAATTAGGTTATATTTTAAATTACATTTATTTCCATATTTGTAATATTATAATTAAAATTTGACAAATTAAAACAACTGGAAAACCTATCACAAATTTTGCTTTTTGAGTTTTATGCCTAAATATATACATCCCTGCAATTCCGCCTATACTTCCACCTATTACGGCAAAAAATAATAAGGTATTTTCTGGTATTCTCCATTTTCCTTTTTTAGCTTTTCTTTTATCTAACCACATTATAAAAAAGGTAAATATATTAATTATAACTAAATAAATTATAATATTTTTTATACTAAATAGTTCTTGCATTTTTCCTTCCTCTTAAATACACAAATTGGTTGAAAAATAATTACTTTCAACTATCTTTCAACCCAGTTTGCTAACTTATTTTTTTATTAATATCCTCAGCAGTTAAATTTGCCTCTAGTTCTTCTCCTGTTTCCATATTCTTAATTTTTACTTCATTAGAATTAATCTCATCATCTCCCATGACAATAACATATGGAATTTTAAGTTTATCTGCATATTTCATCTTTGCTTTTAATTTTTTATCATTTAAATAAATTTCTGTATTAATATTAAGCTCTCTAAGTGAATTGGCAAGCCTTATTGGAACTTCTAAATTTTCTGTCATTGGTACAATTAAGATATCTGCCATAGAATATTTTTCTGCTTTAATTAATCCAAGTTCATTTAATTTGTAAAATAGCCTAGTTAGACCTATGGAAATACCAACACCTGGCAATTTTTTATCAGTATAATATTCTGCTAAATTCTCATATCTTCCGCCAGAACAAACACTTCCAAGTTCTCTATAATTATTTAAAAATGTTTCATATACAGTTCCTGTGTAATAATCCAAACCTCTTGCAATGGTTAAATCCACTTTAAAATTACTATCTGGCACACCAAAAACTCTAATATATTTTACTACTTGTGATAATTCTTCAAGCCCCTTTTTAAAATTATCAGTTTGTATATTTAAATCTTGCAATTTTTGCAATTTTTCGTCTGTTGTTCCTTCTATTTTTATAAACTCAATGATTTGGTTTATTTTGTGTTTTTCTATGCCTAGCTTTTCTAATTCTTCACAAACCGCTTCTACACCAATTTTATCAATTTTATCAATTATTCTTAGAATTTCTGTAGCATTATCAGTTTGAGACATATCTTCAAATAATCCATTTAATATTTTGCGGTTATTTATACAAATTGTAAAATCATTAAATCCTAATTCCTTGATTAACTGGTAAATTACACTTGGTATTTCAGCATCATTTAAAATACTCAATTCTCCATCGCCAATAATATCAATATCACATTGGTAAAATTCACGAAATCTACCTTTTTGTGCTCTTTCACCTCTGTATACTTTTCCTATTTGATACCTTCTAAACGGAAAACTTAAATTCCCATAATTTTTAGCCACATATTTAGCAAGTGGTACAGTTAAATCAAATCTCATAGAAATATCCGTATCACCTTTTTCAAAACGATATATTTGCTTTTCCGTCTCTCCACCAGCCTTAGCAAGCAAAATTTCAGATAGTTCTAAAATAGGAGTATCTAATGGTAAAAATCCAAATCTTTGATATACTTTTTCTATTTTATTTTTCATCTGCTCAAATAATATTTGCTCATTTGGCAATAATTCCATAAATCCTGGTAAGGTTCTTGGTTCTGTTATCATAATCATCATCCTTTACTTTATTTTTTAAATTTTAGTCTTCGCGTGGTTTTAAATCCATATATATAGGTTTTTCTTCCTCAATTATTGTAGATTTTCCATGACCTGGGTATACAATAGTATCACCTGGCAAAATTAATAATTTTTGTGTAATTGAATTTATTATATCTTTAAAATTGCCTGTTGGCAAATCCGTTCTTCCCCAGGTACCATTAAATAATGTATCACCTGAAAATAGCATTTTTTCTTCTGGGCAGTATAAGCTACTTCCACCTGCAGTGTGTCCAGGCGTATGTATTACAATAAATTCTAATTTTCCAAGATGTATTTTATCCTCATCATCAACAGTAAGTGAATTTTGTATATCAACTTCATGCATACCTATATAATCTGTCAAGTTTATATTTTTATTATGCAATCCTTCTGCATCATCTCTATGAATTAAAATTTTTCCACCTTTTAATTCATTCAATTCCTTTAATGCTCCAATATGGTCTCCATGGCAATGCGTAATATATATGTATTTCAGGTTTGCCTCTAAAATATTTAGCATATCGGCAATTTTACTTGCTTCTCCACCTGGGTCTATTACCATGGTTTCTTTTGTTTCTTCATCTTGGACTATATAGCAGTTTGTTAATTCTGCATATCCACTATTTACTCTTAGTATTTTTAATATCATTTTTTTCTTTTCACCTCATATACACTATCTATTTTTCTTAGTTGTTTTAACACTTTGTTTAGTTCGTCTATGTTTTCTACTTCAATAGTAACTTCTGTAATTGCAATTCTCTCTTTTGTAGCTTTTGATGTTACTGCTACCAATTTGCTTTTTGTGTCTTCAATTTCTCTTATAATGTCTGATAATAATCCGCTTCTATCATTAGCATCAATCTCAATTTCAACATTGTATTTTGCCTTTTCCGCTTCATACCAGTATACATCTATCATCCTATCTTCTTCAGAAATTAAGCTCTTTACATTTGGGCAATCCTTGCGGTGTACAGAAACACCTCTACCTTTTGTAATATACCCTATAATCTCATCACCTGGTACCGGATTGCAACATTTAGAAAGCTTAACTAAGCAATTATCAATCCCTTTTACTACTATCCCATTATTTGATGGTTTTGAAATTTTTGTTCTTTCTTTGGATAGTTCTTCAAGTTTTGCTTCTAGGTTTTCATTTTCGTGGTCTTTTCTATATTCTTCTAGCATCCTTGCAACAATTTTTCCTGGCGAAATTGCTCCAAATCCCACACTTGCATACATATCATCTGCAGAATTATATTTATACCTATCTAAAGCTGCCTGCAAATAATCATTTTTAAAGAACTCACTATGTGTCATACCTATTTTTTTGATTTCTTTTTCTATTAGTTCTTTTCCTTTTACAATATTAGCTTCTCTTTCGTTTTTCTTAAACCATGCAAGAATTTTATTTTTTGCTTTAGAACTTTTTATGAATTTTAACCAATCACGACTTGGTCCTTTTGACTGGTCTGAAGTAATTATTTCAACAATGTCTCCATTTTTTAGCTGGGTTATAATCGGCATCATCTTACTATTAATTTTAGCACCAGTCATTTTATTTCCTATTTCTGCATGAATATTATACGCAAAATCAATTGGTGTGCTTCCTTTTGGAAGTGCAATTATTTTTCCCTTTGGTGTAAACACATATACTTCATCTTCAAACAACTCAGTTTTAAGTGTATTTAAAAACTCGTCAGGGTCTTGCATATCTTTTTGCCACTCTAATGTTTCTCTAAGCCAAGATAATTTATCTTCTTCTACTTTTACATTTGCTTTTTTATTTCCTATAAAGCTAGCTTCTTTATATGCCCAGTGTGCAGCAATACCATATTCTGCAATACGGTGCATATCCCAAGTACGAATTTGCACCTCAAAAGGTGTTCCTTTTGGCCCAATTAATGTAGTATGTAGTGACTGATACATATTAGGTTTTGGAACTGAAATATAGTCCTTAAATCTACCTGGCATTGGGTTATATAGTTCATGTACTACACCTAGTACTGCATAACAGTCCTTAACAGAGTTTACAATAACTCTTAGCGCAAATAAATCATATACTTGGTCTAAAGTTATATTATCCCTTTTCATTTTTCTATAAATACTATATAAATGTTTTGCTCTACCTGTAATTTCCGCTTCAATATGCTGTTTTTTTAGAGCCTTTTTTATTTCTTCCATTATCATATCAATAAATTTTAGTCGTTCTTCTCTTTTTCTGTTAATTCCTTCTACTAGTTCTCTATATTCTTCTGGATATAGATATTTAAAAGATAAATCTTCTAATTCCCATTTTAAAGAATACATACCCAATCGGTTTGCAAGTGGTGCATATAATTCCATTGTTTCATTTGCATTTGCTATTTGCCTATCCCTACTTAAGAATTTTAAGGTTCTCATGTTATGCAATCTATCTGCTAATTTTATAAGAATAACCCTAATATCCTTACCCATTGCTAAAAACATTTTTCTATAGTTTTCAACCTGCTGTTCTTCCATACTTGCATATTGCAATTTGCTAAGTTTAGTTACTCCATCTACTAATTCTGCAATTTCTTTTCCAAATTCATGTGATAAATCTTCTTTAGTAACTCCTGTATCTTCTACAGTATCATGTAATAATGCAGCACAAATAGTACTATCATCTAGCCCTAGTGTAGATAATATATATGCAACCTGAACAGGGTGAATTATATATGGTTCACCCGATTTTCTTAATTGATCTCCATGCTTATTTTTTGCATATTCATATGCTTTTTTAATTAGCTTGCTATCAGATCTTCTATTATGCTTTTTAGTGTTTGATATAACATCTTCAATTGTCATCTCTTTTACTTCTGACATTTGCTCACCCCTTATCACACTGTAGTAGTTCTTCTCATATCCTTAATAACTATTTGCACTTGTTCCATCCCATTAAAACTATTTACTTCTAAGCTTCCAACAATGTCTACTTTATCACCTATAAGGTAATTTTCTGCAATATTGCCAATCCCAAACCCTATTGCATCTATTATATAACTATCTTGCCCAAGTTTTAGCTTTAAATGTTTTCCTTCGGATAAAGTACGTATTGACTGTATTTTTAAGTTTCTTATTAAAAATATTGGAACCTTGTTAGCTTCACCAAATGGTTCTAATAGGCCAAGGTCTTTTACAGTTTGTAAATTTATTTCTTTTAAGCTAGTTTCTTCATCAATTTTTACAATAGGTATTATATCACGAATTCCTTGATTTTGGGCATATTCTTCAAAATCTTTTTTAAATTTTTCAAAATTTTCTTTTTTTACATTAATACCAACTGCCATACTATGCCCACCAAATTTTTCAATATAAGTACTACAATTCATTAAAGCTTCGTGTAAATCAAATCCTGGTATGCTTCTACCTGAGCCTTTTCCTTCTTCTCCTTCAAAACAAATTAATATACTTGGCTTAAAATATAATTCTGTTACTTTTGAAGAAACTATGCCTATAACTCCATGGTGCCATCCTTCTTTTCCTAGCACAATGCAAGGTTCATCCACATTTGTTCTTTCTATTTCATTAACAGCTTGCTCAAAAATTTCTTTTTCTGTTTGTTGTCTTTCCACATTATAATTATTTAAAATTTCTGTAATTTCTTCTGCTTCTTTTTCATCATCTGTTAAAAATAATTTTAAAGCAATTTCTTGTTTTCCCATCCTTCCACATGCATTAATGCGTGGTGCTACACCAAATGATACACTTGTAGAATCAATATTTTTGTACCCTATTGATTTTACTAATGTTTTTAGACCAATATTTTTAGTCATTGGAATTAATTTTAATCCTAATTTAGCAATTACTCTATTTTCATCAACTAATGGCACTATATCTGAAATAGTACCGACACAAACAATATCTAGGTATTTTAAATATTCCTTTGCATCTAAATTTAGTTTGTTAGAAATTGCCTGAATTAATTTAAATACAACTCCAACCCCTGCTAATTGGTTAAATGGGTATTTATTATCTTTTCTTTTTGCATCTACAACAGCTACACATCTTGGAATTTCTTCGCCTGGCTCATGGTGGTCTGTAACAATAACTTCAATGCCCAATTCTGTAGCATACTTAATTTCTTCGTTTGCAGAAATTCCGCAGTCAACTGTAATCATTAAAGTGTAATTTTGTTCATGAATTTTATTTATAGCATTTTTATTTAATCCATACCCTTCACTTAATCTGTTTGGAATATATTCGCTGACATCTAGTCCTCTTTCTTTTAAAAACTTTTTTAATACTGTAATACTTGTAATTCCATCTGCATCATAATCTCCATATATTATAACTTTTTCGTTGTTTTCAATTGCTTTTAATATTCTATTCACTGCTTTTTCCATATCTGGCATCAAAAAAGGTTCATGAAAATCATCTCTTGTAGGATTTAAAAATAGTTCTACTTCTTCTACGGTTGTAATTCCACGATTGATTAAAATATTTACAAGAAGTGAACTTAAATTGGTTTTTATTGCTAATTCTTTTATTTTTTCTTTATTTCCCTCACATACTTCCCATTTTTTGTTCATTATTATTTCGTTCCTTTCAAATGCTGTATACTTTATTTATATCAAAATCAAATTTTATATATAATTTCAAATTAATCAATATTAATTTTATACCATAAAAAAAGCAAAAACGCAATATGCGTTTTTGCCACGCCTCCTAAACCAATTAATTATTTTTTATTTTTTCATTAATACTTTTTACTTGAAGAAGCGTCCCTCAGTCACCCTATTTAGGGTTACTCGGAACCGTCCCCAAAAAATCACTTTTCCATCTTTTAGGCTTTTTTGTACATCTATTACTCTTTGGTTAGATGAGCCTCTCCATTTTAATAAAGGATTATGTAATTCATCCACATATTGTCCATCAACTAGTACATCAATATATTTTAATGCTTCTACGTCTTTTAGGTCTCTATCAAATAAAAATCCAGACCAAACCCATACATTTTTTTCTGGGTATTTTTCTTTAAAAGCTTTTGCAAGCTCTTTAGTGCCTTCTCTATTCTTAGGATGCATTGGCTCTCCACCTAGTATTGATAATCCTTCAATGTTTTCGTTTGAACATAATTCTAATACTCGATTTATAGTATCTTGGTTAAATTCTTTTCCACCATTAAAATCATGTGTTTCCGGATTAAAACAGTTTTTACAATTAAAAGTGCAACCTTGTACAAATATTGATACTCTAACTCCTGGACCATCTGCAATATCCATTTTGCGTATTTTATTATATCTCATAATTTTTTCCTTCTTTCCATTTAAACATATTTGAGGTCACTTCTATTTAGTGACCTCAAACTAAGCCATGTATAATTTAAGGTTATACCGCTTCTTTTATTTCATTTTTCTCAGCCTTGTTTTCACAGCTTTCTTCTTCACATGCATCATCATCTTTGTTATCAATATGTAGCACTCTTTCCTTAATTTCTTGTGTTCTACCTTTGTTCCAGAAATTGCTTCCAATGTATCCACATGTTCTTCTTGCTACATTTAATGTATCATGATTTCTATTTCCACAATTTGGGCAATACCATTCAAAATCATCATCAATTAATATTTCACCAGTATATCCACATTCTTGGCAATAATCTGATTTTGTATTCAATTCTGCATACATAATATTATCATAGATGAATTTTATAAGTTGAATTACTACTTCTAGGTTGTTTTGTAGGTTTGGTGTTTCTACATATGAAATAGCTCCACCTGGGCTTAATTTTTGGAATTCACTTTCAAGTTTTAGTTTTGAAAAAGCGTCAATTTCTTCTGTTACAGGTACATGGTAAGAGTTTGTAATATAGTTTTTATCTGTAATTCCTTTAATTACTCCAAATCTTTCTTTTAAGCATTTAGCAAATTTATATGTTGTTGATTCAATAGGGGTTCCGTAAACACTATAGTCTATGTTTTCTGCTTGTTTCCACTCTTTACATTTATTATTTAATTTTTCCATTACTTTAATAGCAAAATCTTTTGCTTCTCCATTATCTGTATGGCTCTTTCCTGTCATGTATTTAACACACTCATAAAGTCCTGCATATCCAAGTGAAATAGTAGAATATCCATTATGTAGTAATGGCTCTAAGCTTGCACCTTTTGGAAGCCTTGCCATAGCTCCATGTTGCCATAATATTGGTGCAACATCACTTGTAACTTTTGATAATCTTTCATGTCTTATTTGTAATGCTCTATGGCATAGTTCTAGTCTCTCTTCAATGATTTTCCAGAATTCATCCATATCCTTCTTAGCAGATAGCGCAACATCTATCAAGTTTATTGTTACAACACCTTGGTTAAATCTTCCATAATATTTTCCTTTGCCTTCAACATAGTTTTTAGCATTAGCTATATTGCCTAAACTCATTGTTCTATCTGGGGTAAGGAAAGAACGACAACCCATACATGGATAACAATCACCATCACCATATTCGTTTTTCTTTAGTTCTTTCATCATTTTTTCAGATATGTAGTCTGGAACCATCCTCTTTGCAGTACACTCAGCTGCAAGTTCTGTTAAATACCAATATTTACTATCTTCATGAATATTATCTTCTTCTAGTACATATAGTAGTTTTGGAAAAGCTGGTGTTATATATACACCTTTTTCATTTTTAAATCCTAAAATTCTTTGTTTTAAAAATTCTTCTATAATTAGAGCTAACTCATCTTTGTATTCATCTGTTTCACCTAAATACATATTAACAGATAAGAAAGGAGCTTGTCCATTTGTATTTGTCATTGAATTAACTTGGTAATTAAATGTTTGTACACCATCTGCAACTTCTTTTCTGGTATCTTGGTCTGCAAGTTTTTTGCATTGTTCTTCTGTCAATCCATTATTTTTATATTTTTTATAATATCTTTCATAACTGCTTCTTACAAATGGAGCCAAATGTGTTAATGATACTGTAGCACCGCCATATGTAGATGAGGTAACTGCTAAAATTATTTGTGTTGCTATAGTACAAGCTGTAATAAATCTATGTGGTTTTTCTATCATAACACCATTCATAATTGTACCATTTTGTAGCATATCATCCAAATTTATTAATTCGCAGTTTGTTAATGCATTTTGTGCAAAGTAATCAGCATCATGGAAATGTATAATTCCTTCATCATGTGCTTTTACTATATCTTCTGGTAACAAAAATCTTCTTGTTATATCAGTACTTGTAATACCTGCTAAGTAATCTCTTTGAGTTGTTACTACTCTAGCATTTTTATTAGCATTTTCACTATTCCAATATTCACTTTCTCCTTCTATTAGTTCTTTGATACTCTGGTCTGTTGTATTGGCTTTTCTAATTAATGCTCTAGTATAACGATAAGTTATATACTCTTTTGCTAGATTATATTTACCAATTTCCATTAATTTTCTTTCAATAATATCTTGAATATCTTCTACTAAAATTCTTTTTTTGTTTAAATCCTCAATATATTTAATAATTTCATCAATTTCAGAGTCTGTTGCTCTTTCTTTTTTTGCAACTTCGCTATTCGCTTTTCCAATAGCTATCCTTATTTTATCTGGATTATAATCTACTATTTTTCCATCTCTTTTTACTATTTTCATTACTTTACCCCCTTGTTTATTACTTTCTATCCTGTGTTTTTTATTTTTTTAGGATAGCTATATTCTAATTTAAATTTTCAAATATTGAAAGTTGCTATGGCAACTTTTTTGAAATTTTCTTTTTTCGAGTCTTGTAAGTATTGAAATTATTAAGTTTTTTTTAAATATTACATTTATATTACAAAATATCTCAATTTTTAAATCCATTTAAATTCAGTTTTTATTTTTTATGTGTTGCTATGGCAACTTTTTTGTGATATATTATTTTTAGGGTGGTTTACAATGAGAAATTTTGATGCAGACAATTTTGTTGATAGATTACAAAGTAATTGTAGGTTAATTGAAATAAAAGAATTTGAAGCAGATGAAGTAATTACAACTTTTTTATCCAGAAGAAATCAATTCTGTATATTATTAGAAGGAAAAGCACAGCTAATTACTTATGATAAAGATGGTAATAGAAAAATTTTATATTATTACACAAAAAACGATGTTTTCGGTGAGCCACTTTTTAAAGTATACATGGATAGAGAGCTATTTGTTCTAGCTAGAGAAAAATGTAAGGTTTTATTTTATCCTTATGATGCTGCTGAAAACTGCACAGAAGATTGTTTGTATCATATTGAAATATTAAAAAATTTACCTGACCTTATATTTTCTAGCATTGCCAAGCAAAATTTTAGAATGCTTTTACTGACAAATAAAAGCGTAAGGGATAAATTACTTACCTATTTTCAAATTTTATCAATTGAAAACCATAGCAAAAGTTTTGAATTACCACTTTCTTTAACTGACTTATCTGATTATTTGATGATTGAAAGAACTGCTATGATGAGGGAACTTAAAAGATTAAAAGATGAAAAGATTATAAAAAAGAATAAGAATAAGATTACTTTAATTTAAATAAAGCATTAGACCTTGTCTAATGCTTTATTTTTAATCACAATTAAATCCACTCACCGTATTTTTTTACATAGATTTTCTTTGCAAACATTGCCAGTATACAATATAGGAAAGTTACTGCAAATATTAATGCTATATATTTAATATCAATTGGTACTAAACCAATTAGTGCACCTACCGGTGTAAATGGTACCACTATACCAATAATTATTAATGATATTGATGAAATATATACCATTTTATGGGCATTACTTTGTATAAATGGAATTTTAGCAGTTCTAATAATATGCATTCCTACTAAGTTTGAGACTATACTATAAGTAAACCAAATTGTTTGGAAAATTGCCGCTTCTCTTACTCCAAATACAAACCACAATGAAGCAAATACTACTAAGTCAAATATTGAGCTAACAGGTCCCATGAATAGCATAAAGTTTTTCAAACTCTTTATATCTAATTTTTTTGGCTTTTGCACGATTTCTTTATCAACAGTATCAAAAGGAAGTGTCATTTGCCCAAAATCATATAGCAGCCCCTCTACTAATAGCTGTATAGGTGTTTCTGGCAAAAATGGCAATGCCACACTTGCAACTATTACAGATAGCACCTCTCCAAAGTTAAAACTTGTTGACAATTTAATATATTTCATTAAATTAACAAAGGTTTTTCTACCTTCCTCAACACCATCTAATAAAACATTTAAATCTTTTTCTAGTAAGATTATATCTGCGGATTCTTTTGCAATATCTACTGCAGTATCAACAGAAATTCCAACATCTGCTTTCATAAGTGATGGGCTATCATTTATACCATCACCCATATATCCAACAACATTATTGTCTTCTTTTAGCAATCTAACAACTCTAGCTTTTTGAATTGGGGAAAGTTTAGCAAAAATATTATTTTTTCTAATTACTTTTATTGCCGCCGTATCTGATAATTTATCTAATTCATTTCCTAATATAATTGCTTTTGAATTAATACCAACTTTATCACATATGCATTTTGTTACTTCTGCATTATCTCCTGTTAAAACTATAACACGAATTCCAAATTTGTTCATCCTCTCCACAGCTTCTTTTGCACTTTCTTTTGGTGGGTCTAAAAATCCAATAAATCCAATCATAATCATATTGTTTTCATCATTTACTGTAAAATCATAGTTTGGCTCTTTGCTATATTTTTTGCAAACCGCAATTACTCTTAATCCCTGCTTATTTAGTTCTTTACTAACTCTTTGTATATTCTGCTTTATCTCTCTAGTCAAAGGAGAAATTTCGCCTTTGTATTCTACTTGTGAAGAAATATTTAAAATTTCTTCAACTGCACCTTTTGTAATTAATTCATCTTTACCAGCTGGATTTTTTACCGCAACAGATAAACGTCTACGTGCAAAGTCAAATGGTATTTCATCTAATTTTATATATTCTTTAGTTTGCTCAACCATATTATATTCTTTAGCACGTTTTATTATAGCTTCATCTATATTACTTCTTAGCCCTGTTTGTAAACTGGAATTTAAATATGCATATTTTAAAACCCCTATATCTTCGTCTCCTTTAATATCTAAGTATTTTTCCAGAACAATTTTGTCTTCTGTTAATGTGCCAGTCTTATCCGTACATAAAATATTCATAGCACCAAAATTTTGTATTGCATCTAGCTTTTTTATAATTGTCTTTTTCTTAGACATTTTTACTGCACCTTTTGATAAACATGATGATAATATGACAGGAAGAAGCAGTGGAGTTATAGCAATTGCAATTGCTACAGCAAATGTAAAAGCTGTTACTATACTATGTTTTGAAAAATTAAGTATAAAAACAATTGGGATAATTATAAGCATAAATCTAATTAATAATTTGCTAATGCTTTCAATTCCCTTTTGAAAAGCAGTTTTAGGTTTTCCTGTATTTAATGTATGTGCAATCTTTCCAAAATAAGTTGAATCTGCAGTTTTTATAACAACACCTTTTGCACTACCAGAAACAACATTTGTACCCATAAAGCAAATAGTGTCTAAATCTGATATGTTTTCCAGTTCTCCACCTTTAATTTGCGTTTCTGGAACTTTTTTTACAGAATCTGATTCTCCTGTTAGTGAAGATTGTCCAACATATAAATCTGTTGCTTCAATAATCCTTAAATCTGCAGGAATCATACTTCCAGCAGAAAGAACAACTACATCTCCTAAAGCCACCTCTTTTATTGGTATCTGCGTTTCTTTTCCATCTCTTAAAACATGGCAAGTTGTTGCCACCAGTTCCTTTAATTCATTTGCAGCTTTGTTAGAACGGTATTCTTCAATAAAATCTAATAATGTACTTACAGTAACTAATACTGCAATTACTAATATATTTGCATAACTTGGTTCTTCTGGAAGTATTACATCTGTATAACAGAGTAACAAAGTTATACCTAATAAAATTATATTAAATGGTGTAAATAAGCTTTCAAAAAGATAATTGTACCACATTTTTGGTTTTGATTGCTTAATAACATTAGGGCCAAGTTGTTTTAGTCTATATTCTGCTTCATTCTGAGTTAATCCATTTTCTTTTATTTTATATTTTTCTAAAAAATCTTTTTTTGATAATAAACATTCATTTTTATACATTTCAGAAATATTAACTTCTTCTTTTGATTTTATCATAAATTTCTCCTCCGTTTTAAATATGTATTCATATTATATCACAAAATAAAAATAATAAAACTATTACTCTAATTATTTTTTATTATATTTTATTTTAACAAAAGACAGGAGCTAATAAGCTCCTGCCTTTTGCATCATATTCCATTCAATTTAAAATCTAATTACAATACCTCCATATGGCAAAAGATAATTTTGTGTACTGCTTCCTTCAATGTTAAATATTATTTTGCTGTTTGGTAAATTGGCATCTATCTCTATCTTATCTTCTGATCTGTTAATGTATGCAATTATTATTCCATATACGGAATTTCTTATGATTTCCATACATCTATCATTTACATTTACATACATGCTTCCATCAGAAAATACATCATAGTTAGTTTTCCGCATTTCACCAAGCTTGACATAGTATTCTATAAGTTCTGTATTTTCAACTCCCCAAGGGTATGGCTTCCTGTTAAAAGGATCTTTATTGCCACAAACTCCTGCTTCAGTACCATAAAATATTATTGGTATTCCTTTAATGCAATATTGCATTAAAGCAGCTTGCTTTTGCCTTTTTATTACATTGTCATCTAATCTTGAATCATTTTCAAATTCCCACTTTCTAAATACATAGGTATCGAAATTTGTTCCAAGCCTCCAAGGTGCACCAACACGATTTTCCATATCCCATATTCTTCCACAATATGGGTCTTGAATCATCCCTTCTCCTGAAAGTAAATTCATAAGTCTAGGTGTATCATGAGTATCCAAATGATTGAACAAAACATCTTGTACTTCTACAGGATACTTAGATGTTTTATGCAAATAATCACTAAAATGCAGATAATTTCCATATCTGACCCATCTACAAATACAGTCAGATAATGGATAGTTCATTAAACTATCTACTTGTCCATCATAGATTTGTGGATTTATACGTCTTACTGCAAAATCCCACATTTCGCTTACAATTAATACTTCAGGATTTATCGTCTTTGCCTCTTCTTTTAAGCTAAGCAAAAACTCTCTCGGTAAGATTTCCCCTAAATCCAATCTTATACAATCAGCACCATTTTGAATATACTTTCGTACCACATTGCGAGCATATTCAATATATGATTTATTTGATTTGTCACATTGTGGCATATCTTTAAAACCATACCAATAAATCGGATTTCCTTTTTCATCCCATTCAAACCACTGCCTGTAATATTCATCACCTTGCATTGCCAATTTAAAGAATTCACTTCTAGACCCCATATGATTAAACACAAGATCTACTGCTATAAGTATATCTCTTTTATGTGCTTCTTCACATAAAGTCCTATAATCATCCCATGATCCTATATACGAATCAATTTCAAGCTGATTACATACGTCATAGTGGTGATTTGTATACGTTTTGGAAATAGGGCTTAAATACAAAAGATTTACTGAAAGCCTCAAAAAATAATCTAACTTTTCAATAATCCCTTTGATATTTCCACAGTAAAAATATTCATTTCGATATTCGCCATCACTATCCGGCCACCAATCTGGTATAGCATCACTCCATTCTTTTTTTCTTCTTCCTTCAATCTCTTGAAGGACAGTCTCATCACGATTAAATCGATCTACAAAGATGTGATAACCTACTCTACCTTTAAACCGTTTTGGAATATAGATTTTCATAGTAATACCCTCCTTTTTTAATTAAATAATGAGGATCAAAAAAATTTTATATTTATACCTTACTATTTTTTATTAATATTGTCAATAAGAATTTGTATAATATAAAAATAAAAAGCAGAATAATCTGCTTTTTATCTATGGCTCCTTTGCGAGAGACGTTTTCGAAAAGTCTGTCGCAAAAAAGTTACTTATTTCCGTTTCAAATGTAGTTATAGCAATGTGTTGCAAGAATTGTATGCACAAGTTGGCATTTTTTTTGCTACAACTGTTGTTTATAATTTAACATAATTTTTTATATTTTACAATACTTTTTCTAAAATTCCAATTTATATTTAATTATTTCAAATCTAATGTCAATATTAACCATCTAACTATTGACATTAATA
>CALXUZ010000029.1 GCA_944391825.1 uncultured Clostridia bacterium
TTTTTCATAATAAATAGCTTGTGGTATAAACATTTTTAATCACCTTCACTTATTTTTACCAATACAAATTTATTTATGCATAATTTTAAATTATCAAGAATCTATGTTTTACATTGGTAAATAATTCTAGTTTTCTATTGCAACTAAAACAAAAATAATATAAAATTGTAATATAAAAAATCGGAAGGAAATGAAAAAAATGAAGAACTACTTTTTTACATCAGAAAGTGTAACAGAAGGACATCCAGATAAGCTATGCGACTATATTTCAGATAGTATATTGGATGAGTGCTTAAAACAAGACCAAAATTCAAGAGTGGCAGTGGAAACATTTGCAGCAAATAATAACATTATAATTGCAGGGCAAATCACTTCAAATGCAAAATTTGATATAGAAAAAATGGTAAGAGAAAAAATAAAAGAAATTGGGTTTGATAATGAGAATACTGATATGGATTATAGAACCTGTAAAATACACACAGATATAACAAAACAAAGTCCAGATATAGCCCTAGGAGTAGATATAGGTGGAGCAGGAGACCAAGGTATTATGTTTGGATTTGCTTGTGATGAAACCGAAAATTATATGCCATATGCAATAGATATGGCACATAAACTATCAAAAAAGCTAACAGAAGTAAGAAAGACAAAGCAAATACCATATTTAAGACCTGACGGAAAAACGCAAGTAACAGTAGAATATGAAGAGGAAAAACCAAAAAGAATAGAAAACATTTTAATCTCAACACAAACATTGGATAATATAGCAAATGAACAATTAAGAAAAGATATTATAGAAAAGGTAATTAATAATGTTATTCCGATAAATATGATGGACGAGCAAACTAAAATATATATAAATCCAACAGGTAGATTTGTAATAGGTGGACCACTTGGAGATACAGGGCTTACTGGAAGAAAAATTATTGTAGATACATATGGTGGTTATGCAAGGCATGGTGGCGGAGCATTTTCTGGAAAAGATGCAAGCAAAGTAGACAGGTCAGCAGCATACATGCTTCGTCATATTGCTAAAAATTTAGTGGCAAATGGATATGCTAAGAAATGTGAAATACAAGTATCATATGGTATTGGAATAAAAGAGCCTTTATCCATTTACGTTAACACATTTGGGACAAGCCAAAAGTCAGAGGAAGAATTAGTAGAATTAATAAAAGAAAAGTTTAATTTAACACCAGATGGAATTATAAATTATTTAAGACTAAAAGAACCAATTTATACTAAAACAACTAATTATGGACATTTTGGAAAAAGTGATTTACCATGGGAGAAAATTATAGAGATGTGAAATACTATATATAGGGCTTGTTTTTTTCAGCGAGAGAAGGAGGAAAAATCAATGATAAAACATTTAGTAAAATCAATAAGAGAGTATAAAAAGCCAACAATTTTAACACCTATTTTTATGATATTAGAAGTAGCAATGGAAATTACAATTCCATTTTTAGTAGCAAAATTAATAGATGAAGGTGTTAATGCAAATGACACAAAAGCTATTTTTATAATAGGTGCAGAGCTTTTAATAACAGCACTTTTATCATTATTTTTTGGTGTACAATCAGGAAAAAATGCTGCAATTGCATCAGCTGGATTTGCTAAAAATTTACGTCAAGATATGTATGGAAAAATGCAAAAATATTCATTTTTTAATATTGATAAATTTAGTACATCAAGTATTGTAACAAGACTAACAACAGATGTAACAAACGTACAAATGGCGTTTATGATGATTATAAGGGGAGCCGTAAGAGCGCCAATTACAATTATTTGTGCTTTAGTTATGTCATTTACAATAAACCCTAAAGTTGCACTAATATTTTTAATTGCTTCACCTATACTTGGTGGTTTGCTAATATTAATAGCTAAAACTGTTCACCCAATTTTTGAAAAAGTATTTAGAACATATGATAAATTAAATAATGTTGTGCAAGAAAATGTAAGAGGAGTAAGAGTAGTAAAATCATTTGTAAAAGAAGATGCGGAAATTAGTAAATTTGACAAAGTATCTCAAACAATTTATGAAAACTTTTATAGAGCAGAAAAATTACTTGCATTAAATAATCCATTGATGCAATTTACAGTATATACTTGTATAACACTTATATCATGGTTTGGTGCAAAGGCAATTGTAGCTGGAAGTCTTACAACAGGTGAGCTAACAAGCTTAATTACATATGCAATGCAAATATTATCTAGCTTAATGTTGGTTTCTATGGTATTTGTAATGATTACAATGTCACTTGAATCGGCAAGAAGAATTGTAGAAATACTAGAAGAAGTACCAGATTTAGATAATCCAGAAAAACCTGTTATGGAAGTAAAAAATGGAGATATTGAGTTTAAAAATGTAAGTTTTAGTTATGTTAAAGACAAGAAAAAACTTTGCTTACAAAATATTAATTTAAGAATAAAATCAGGTGAAACAATTGGAATTATAGGTGGAACAGGAAGTTCTAAATCTTCTTTAGTGCAACTGATTCCAAGGCTATATGATGTAACAGAAGGAGAACTAAAAGTTGGTGGAGTTAATGTAAAAGATTATGACATTAAAACCCTAAGGGATGCTGTTTCAATGGTACTTCAAAAAAATGAACTATTTTCAGGTACAATTAAAGAGAATTTAAGATGGGGAAATGAGAACGCTACAGATGATGAAATTGAAGAAGCTTGCAAATTAGCGCAGGCAGATGAATTTATTAATGGATTTATTGATAAATATGATACACATATCGAACAAGGTGGCACAAATGTGTCAGGTGGTCAAAAACAAAGGCTTTGTATTGCTAGAGCACTTTTGAAAAAACCAAAAATATTAATACTAGATGACTCAACTTCTGCAGTAGATACAAAAACTGATAGCTTAATTAGAAAAGCTTTTGCTGAGAAAATTCCAAATACAACTAAAATTATAATTGCGCAAAGAATTTCTTCAGTACAAGATAGTGACCAAATTATAGTATTAGATAATGGAAAAATAAATGGAATAGGAACACATGAAGAATTATTAAAATCAAACAGTATTTATCAAGAAGTTTATTATTCACAAGTAAAGGCAGGTGAAGAAGAATGTCAAAAAGCGTAAAATCTAAAAAGAAAAAAGTTGACAGACAAACAATTACTAGATTATTAGGATATGTTTTTAGGGAATATAAATTACAATTTGCAATAGTTTTAATATTGGTTGTATTTAGCTCTTTAACTAATATTGCAAGTTCGCTATTTATAGAAAGTTTAATTGATGACTATATTTCACCTATGCTTTTACAAGATAATCCAGTATTTACGCCTTTACTTAAAGCATTAGTAATTATGGCATGTATATATTTAGTTGGTATAGTATCTTCTTACTTGTATAATAGGATAATGTCAAAAATATCACAGGGCACATTAAAAACAATACGTGATGAAATGTTTGCAAAAATGCAAAGATTGCCTATAAAATACTTTGATACACATACACATGGTGACATTATGAGCTATTATACAAACGATACTGACACACTAAGGGAATTAATATCAAGAGGAATACCTGAAATATTTTCAATGGTTATAACACTTGTTTCAACATTTGTAGCAATGCTATGCACAAGTGCATACTTAACGGTATTAGTTATATTTCTTGCAATTATAATGGTAAAAGTAACACAAAATATTGGTGGTAAGAGTAGCAAATACTTTGTAAGGCAACAAATAACAATTGCAAAAGCAAACGGATTCATTGAAGAAATGATAAATGGACAAAAAGTAATAAAAGTATTTTCACATGAAGAACAATCAATAAAAGATTTCAAAGAGATTAATGACGAATTATGCAATGCAACAACACTTGCAAATAAGTATTCTAATATACTAATGCCAGCACTAGCAAACTTAGGTAATATACAATTTGTTTTAGTTGGTGTTATTGGAGGATTACTTGCGATTTATGGAATAGGTGGTATGACTGTAGGAGCAATAGCAGCATTTTTGAACTTGAGTAAAAGCTTTACAATACCAATTTCAAGATTGTCACAGCAAATTAATTCAATTGTTATGGCTATGGCAGGTGCTAAGAGAATATTTAAATTTATGGATGAGGAAAAAGAATTTGACGATGGTTATGTAACACTAGTAAATGCAGAAAGAGATGGGGAAAACTTAAAAGAAACAGACCATTACACAGGAATTTGGGCATGGAAATATCCACACCATGATGGAAGGCTTGAATATGTAGAACTCAAAGGTCATATAGAACTTACAGACGTTAACTTTGGATATGAACCAGGAAAACTTATTTTGCATGATATTAGTCTATATGCAAAACCTGGACAAAAGATTGCATTTGTTGGTGCAACAGGTGCAGGTAAAACTACAATTACAAATTTATTAAATCGTTTCTATGATATAGAAGATGGAAAAATTAGATATGATGGAATTAATATTAATAAAATAAAAAAAGATGACCTAAGAAAATCACTTGGTATGGTTTTGCAAGATGTTAATTTGTTCACAGGTACAATAAGGGAAAACATTAGATATGGAAATGAAAATGCAACAGATGAACAAGTTTATGATGCAGCAAAACTTGCAAATGCTCATAATTTCATTATGAATTTACCAAATGGATATGATACAATGATAGATGGAAATGGTGGAAGTTTATCACAGGGGCAAAAACAATTAATATCAATAGCAAGAGCAGCTATAGCAAATCCACCTGTTATGATATTAGATGAAGCTACTTCTAGCATTGATACTAGAACAGAAAAAGTTGTTCAAGATGGTATGGATAAACTTATGGAAGGAAGAACTGTATTTGTAATAGCTCATAGGCTTTCAACTGTAAGAAATTCAAAAGCAATTATAGTATTAGACCATGGAAGAATTATAGAAAGAGGAGAGCACGAATACTTACTAGACCAAAAAGGTGTATACTACAGCTTATACACCGGTGCATTTGAATTAGAATAATTGTGTACAGAGATTTTGACAAAATCTTTTCTATAATATGATAAATCACAATTGTATTATGTAAGTGCAGTCCGCGCAGGCGGAGCGTTAGCGTAGTTCTAGAGCCTTCCAACCACTTAACCCATGTCAAAAATTTATTTTTGACATGTGGATGGAAGGCGACAGCAAGGACCAACGTCATAATACAATTGTGATGATTATAATTATTTAAAAATCTCCGCACACAATTAAATACAAACTTACAAAAAGTGACAAAATCAACAAGTTTTGAAAGTACACTTACAAAACTTGTTGATTTTTTGTAGCATTACATTAATATGAAACATATTATGTAATGTGAGGTGAGAAATTTGGCATGGTTTGAAAACTTAAATCCAGCAATTCAAGCTTTAATAGCAACAATATTCACATGGGGAATAACTGCACTTGGTTCACTTACTGTATACTTTTTTAAAAATGTTAATCAAAAAGTATTAAATACTATTTTAGGTTTTAGTGCAGGTGTAATGATAGCAGCATCATTTTGGTCACTACTTTCTCCTGCAATTGACTTGTCAGCTGAACTTGGTTACATACCATGGTTATTACCAGCGCTAGGTTTTGCAATAGGGGCACTTTTTGTTTTGTTTTCTGACAAATTTTTAGACAAAGTGTTAAGAAATAGAAAAGAAGGAAGAAATGCAGTTTCTTTAAAAAAGAGTATTCTTTTAATATCTGCAATAACTATACACAATATTCCAGAAGGTATGGCAATAGGTGTAGCATTTGGTGGCTTAGCAACTGGAACACCAGGCATGACTTTAATAGGAGCTCTTATGCTTGCAATTGGAATTGGTATTCAAAATTTTCCAGAAGGTGCGGCAGTATCGCTACCTTTAAGAAAAGAAGGCTTTTCAAGATTTAAAAGCTTTATGTTTGGGCAAGTTTCAGGTATTGTTGAACCAATATCAGCTGTTATTGGAGTGTTACTTGTTTTAACTGTTAGAAGTATATTACCATTTTTACTTGCATTTGCAGCAGGTGCAATGATAGCAGTAGCAGCAAGGGAGCTACTACCAGAATCAATACAAGAAAACAAAAATTTAGCAACAATAGGTCTAATTGCAGGATTTGCAATAATGATGATATTGGACATTGCATTGGGCTAAAAATATTTATTTAATAGGAAAAAAATAAACAAGCTAATTTATGAAAAACCAATACAAGGATTAGCTTGTTTTTTGTGCGTTAAATAATAGTTCTTAAAATAATAGTTATAACATAGAATAAAACAATAAGATATAGGAGGGATTTGTAATGGAAAAAGCTATAAAAAACAATATTGTTACAGAAGAAAGTGAAATTAAAAAGAAAATTGTAAGTATATTAAAAGGTTCTGCAATATCAATAATTTTATCAATTATACTACTTACAATTTTTGCACTGTTATTAACATATACTACACTTTCAGAAAGTACAATCGTTCCAGTTGTATTAACAATTACAGGAATTAGTATTTTGGCAGGGAGTACAATTAGTAGCAGAAAGATAAAGAAAAATGGATTAATTTCTGGAGGAGCAATTGGACTTATATATATTCTATTTTTATATTTAGCATCAAGTATATGCTTTGCTGGATTTTCTTTTTCTATATATTCTCTTATTATGCTGGTAGTTGGAATAATTACAGGAATTATAGGTGGAATAATTGGAGTAAATATCCACTAGATTGGGTAAAATTTCTAAAAATAGTTGATATTTTTTAATTTTTAGGATAAAATCTAAAAAGACATTTTGGAGAAAATTTAAAATCTTAAATAACTAGGAGGAATGAATTTGATAACTTTAGAACAAGTTAAGCAAAATGAAGAAATTAGGCAACTTATTTTAAGTTCGCAAAAGCAACTAAATGCACTAGGATATACAGAACACTCTGTAAGACATATAAATATTGTTTCAACTAGGGCAGGGGAAGTGTTAAAAAACTTGGATTACCCACAAGAAAGAATAGAACTTGCAAAAATTGCTGGATATATGCATGATATAGGAAATTGTGTAAACCGTGTAGACCATGCACACTCTGGAGCAATTTTAGCATATGAAATCTTAAAAGATATGGGGATGGAGGCTGATAAGCGCACAGAAATCATGATGGCAATAGGCAACCATGATGAACAAACAGGTACAGCTGTAAGTGATATTTCTGCAGCGCTAATACTAGCAGACAAATCAGATGTGCATCGTGATAGGGTGGTAAATCAGAATATATCAACATTTGATAAACATGATAAAGTAAATTATGCAGTAACAGATGCTAAATTTATTATGGATAAAGAAAATAGAAAAGTTACATTGGACTTAACAATTGATACACAAATATCGCCGGTACTTGATTATTTTGAAATATTTATGGAAAGAACAATGATGAGTAAACATGCTGCAAAATATTTAGGAGTATGGTTTGAATTAATTATAAATGATACAAAATTATTGTAATTTTAGGAGGAAGAAAAGTGAAAATAGAACAAAAATTAAAAGTAGTACTAGTTATTTTATTTATTATTTTAATATCCCTTATTTCATTTGGAGGAATATTTATTCAAAAAGGTAAAGCATTTGAAAATCTTGTGCCAGAATATAAACTAGGCATGGATTTAGAAGGCGGAAGGAGAGTAAGCTTAGTAGTAGACACTTCTAGCAATACTGTGATTTATGATAAAGATGGAAACATTGTAGAAGAAGAAGGGGAAGATACTACCACAAAAGAAGAACCTGTTAATTCTAAAGATGCTCTAACATTGGACAACTATAATAAATCCAAAAATATTATGGAAAAAAGATTAAATGAAATGGGAGTATCTGATTACACAATAAGAGCTGATGAAACAAATGGAACTGTATATGTGGAATTACCAGAAAATGCTGATACTGATTTGATTTGCTCATATCTTGCTATTCCTGGAAAATTTACAGTTACTAATGATGATGGAGAAGTACTTTTAGATGGTACCCATATTAAAAAAGCACAAGTTGGATATTCATATGTTGACTCTGGAACAGCTATATATCTAAATATTGAACTAAATAAAGAGGGAACACAGATTTTTAAGGATATTACTAACACATATGTAAAGACAACTGATGAAGAAGGAAATGATACTACAAAAAATATTAGCTTAAATATTGATGATACAACTTTATTAACAACATATTTTGAAAGTGAAATTTCAAATGGTATTATTCAGATGTCAATAGGTAGTGCAAGTACTGATAATGATAGTATTCAAGGATATTTGCAAGAAGCATCGAATTTAGCAGTATTATTAAATACAGGTGACTTACCACTTGTTTATAATATTGAAGAAAATATGTATGTAATGTCAGATATCACTGTAGATATGTTTTATATTCCGTCAATTATATTATTAGCTATTATATTAGTTGGTATTCTTTTCTTAATAATAAAATATAGAAAAGATGGATTATTAGCAAGTATTGCGCTAATTGGATATATTGCTACATTGCTATTGGTACTAAGATATACCAATGTAGTATTAACAATGGAAGGAATTGTTGCAATAGTTATTTCTATTGTATTAGACTATATTTTTACAGTGTACTTGCTAAATTTAGTAAAAAAAGATGAAACATCATCACTATTTAAAGAAGCTTTAATTAAAACAATATTTATAATTATTCCTGTGCTAATTACAGCAGTGGTGTTATGTTTTGCAGGTTGGCTTCCAATCTTTAGTTTTGGTATGGTTGCATTTTGGGGACTTTTAGTCATTGTGCTATACAATTTAATTATAACAAGAACTTTAATTGTAGATACAAGAAAGAATAAGTAGAAGAAAAAGAGGTATAGTTATGAAGAAAAAAATATTTTATATTGTTTTAGTTTGTATCATTGTGGCAGGTGCTATTGTTATTGCAACAATGGGATTAAAAGCAGATATTATTTACAGCAAAAATGTAAGAATTGATGTATATTTAGGAAAAGAATATAATCGTAATGAAGTTGAACAAATAGCAAAAGAAATATTTGAAATAAACCGCACGATAATTAGACAGGTAGAATATTTTGGAGATATGTTCAGCCTTACAATATCACAGGATGTGGAAAATATTGATGAAAAAGTAGATGAATTTACCGCTAAAATTAATGAAACTTATGAATTACCAGAAGAAGGAGCAAAACTTACTGTAACATATCAGCCAAAAGTTAGGTTATTAAGCATAATAATGCCATATTTAGTACCAATTGGAATTAGTGTTGGAATTATATTAATCTATGCCATTGTTCGTTTTAGGAAAATTGGAATTTTAAGGACTCTAGGCACATATATCTTAGCAATATTAGCTTCGGAAGCAGTATATTTAAGCATTTTAGCTATTTTTAGAATTCCAGTAAACAGGTTAGTAACACCAATTGGGTTAGCAATATATGTAATTGTAATTACCATTGTAACTGCAAATAGAGAGAGAAGATTAGAAAGTGAGAAAATAGCAGAAGAACAAAAATAATTTAAAAAATTTACAATACTCATATTTTATTATAGTGAGTATTGTTTTTTTGCTTTTAAATAAAACTAGAACATGTTACCATTTTTATACTAAAAGAATAAAATATGTATATCAAAACAAATTTAGTAGATAATACTAACTGAAAGGAGAAAAAAATAATGAACTCTTTTTGTATAAAAACAAACAATAATGATATTTTAGCTTATCTACTAAAAAGAATTAAAGAAATCAATTTTGAAGAACTAATTTACTCAAAAAATAAATTTAAAGTTTATGAAAATGTAATTATTCATTATCAAGGAAAAGATAATGAAAAATTTTTGAGCTTTTTAAGTGACTTAATTACAGAAGTTGTTTTGGAATTTTATGAAGAAAAATTAATTAAGCAAATTCTAAATTATAATTATTTTTATTTTGATGAATATGAAAGAATAGAAATACTTAAAGCATGTATGGGAATTATGGAAGATGATGAAAAAGATAGATTAAAAATAATTGAAAAAGCTGTATATGAATACCTAAAAGAAAATAAATCCATGATATTAGAAGGATTTGTATATTTTCGTTTGAAAGAATATGTTAGTTACTTAGATAACATTATAGATATAGCTGTAAATCAATTTATAATAGATAGGGAATATACTGAATTTATTAATTTGCTTAGAATTTATGTTAATTCTAAACCGGCAGAGTGTGATGTGCTTCACCTTGTGTATGTTAATGGAGAATCAATTATATTAGATGATAATGAAAATATAGTGTCAGTTTCAAACAATATTTTAAATGCAAAATATTTATCAGATATTTCATTTTCTTCTAATGATTTTGCACTAAATACACTACTTACAATGCTACCAGAAAGAATAGAAATACACCTAATAGGCATAGAAGATGAGTTTATAAATACAATTAAGCTAATTTTTGAAAATAGGGTATCTTTGTTGGAGTTCACTAACAGAAAAACTTTACTTAATTGAAAAAATATGGTATAACAAATATATGAATTTAGTTGAGGCAAAATAAAGCCTAGAAAGAGGAATTTGAATGGATGAAAATAAGAAAAAGTTAATTACCATATTAGTACCAGCATATAATGAGCAAGAAGTGCTAAATATGTTATACGAAAGATTAAAAAAACTTATGGATGAAAATTCAAAATATGATTTTGAAGTGCTATTTGTTAATGATGGAAGTAAAGATGATAGTCTTAAAATAATGCAAGAATTAAGAGAAAAAGATAAAAGAATTTGTTATTTGAATTTATCTAGAAATTTTGGAAAAGAAATAGGTATGATAGCAGGTCTGGATTATTGCAAAGGTGATGCGGTGGTAATAATTGATGCAGACTTACAAGATCCACCAGAACTAATACCAGAAATGCTTAAATATTGGGAAGAAGGCTATGATGATGTATATGCTAAAAGAAAATCTAGAGAAGGGGAAACATGGCTTAAAAAATTTACTTCTAAAATGTATTATAAAGTATTGCAAACATTTACAAGAATAGAGATACAAAAAGATACTGGAGATTTTAGATTGCTAGATAGACGTTGTGTGGAAGCTTTAAAATCAATAAGGGAGTCACAACGTTATACGAAGGGTTTATTTAGTTGGATAGGATATAATAAAAAAGAAATATTATATGATAGAGACCCAAGGGCAGCAGGAACTACAAAATGGAATTATAGGAAACTAATAAATTTATCTTTAGATGGAATTACATCATTTACAACTTCACCACTAAGGTGGGCTGCAATTTTAGGTGCTTTGGTTTCCCTAGTTGGATTTATATATATGATATTTATAATTATTAAAACTATTGTGACAGGTGTGGATGTACCAGGTTATGCTTCTACAATGGTTGTAATTCTATTTTTAGGTGGAATACAGCTAATATTCTTGGGAGTTATTGGAGAATATTTGGGACGAGCATTTACAGAAACTAAACATAGACCATTATATTTTATTGATAGATATAATGAGGAAAAGGAAACAAATGAGCATTTAAACAAGAACTAAAAAAGATTGTCCTAAAATAGATTTAATTTATATTTTAGGACAATCTTTTTTAGCAATAAATCTTATAATCTATTTCAGGAAAGATACAATCTTTCTCCTCAATATCTTGTAAAAATACAGTAAATTCATCATTTAGGTTATCTTCTATTAAAGAATTATATAACTTTGTAAATCTACCAACATGATCTTTAATCCTTTTTTTAGCATAGTCAACCATAGTTCCAGTGGTAATAATAAATAGCCAATCACTACTTTGTGCCAATAATAATTCTCTTGCACATTGGTTTAAAGCACGAATTTTTAGAGCATCTTTTTCATCTTTGAATTTTTGCGCTAATTCTACCATCCTATCACCTGCAACATGTAAATGTTTATGTACATAATCATTTGTATGATTGAGCCAAACTTCATTATATCCATTTGCACCCCAACTAGAACGGCAAGGAGTAGCAATTTGCATTAATGGATATTTATCTATATATTCGCTAGGGGTAATTAAGCTGAAATTACAGTCATCATAATAAATTTTTTTAAATAAAGTATATAACCAATCTGGACCTTCATACCACCAGTGACCAAAAAGTTCTGCATCATATGGACAAACTACTATAGGTGGATTTGTGGTTAAAGATGCAACTTTATTGATTTGTTTTACTCTACTATCGAAAAAGTGACCTGTTTGCTTATTAATACTATCTTGAGCCCATTGTAAATTATAATAATCTTTTTGGCAGTCTTTACCAGTAATACGATAGTACTTAAAGCCTGTGTTTACACGAGCACCATTTGCGGCTATATATGGCTTGATATAATCATATGGCGTATCATATCCAATATCACGATAGAATTCACGATAATTAAAATCACCGGGATAACCACTAACAGAACTCCACACCTGTCTTGAAGATTCTATATCGCGCCCAAATGCTATTATGCCACCAGGAGAAACTATTGGAGCAAAAGTTCCATAAATTGGTGCAGGGTCAGCATATAGAATTCCATGAGTTTCTGTAATAATATATTCAATGCCAAATTCTTTTAAATACTTATCAGCTTCTGGAACATAACCACACTCAGGAAGCCAAATGCCACGTGGCTTTTTCTCGAAATATTTTTCATAGGTTTGCACACCAATTGCAATTTGTGCTTTTATTGTTTTTTCATTAATATATAAAATAGGGAAGTAACCATGTGTTGCTCCACATGTTATAATTTCTAATTTTCCAATATCTTGAAAATATTTAAAACCTTTAATTATATTGCATTTAAAAATATCCTTAAATAGATGTAAATCATTATAATATCTACTAAAATAATAATGAGCAAGTTCATTTTCTTTCGGATTATCTTTAGTTCGAATAATTTCTTTTTTTGCAAGTTCTATGTGGCTATTTAGATATTTAATGTAACGTTCTTGTAATAATTTATTATCAAGCATATTTAAAAGAGGGGGAGTCATTGACATTGTAATACGAAAGTCAACTTTTTCCTCCTCTAATTTTTTAAAGTTTATTAATAAAGGAAGATAGGTTTCTGAAATTGCTTCAAACAACCATTGCTCTTCCAAATAATTTTCACTTTCTGGGTGGTGAATAAATGGCAGATGTGCATGTAAAATAAAACTAACATAACCTTCTTTTATATTTTGTAACATTTTCTTCCTCCTTTGTTGGGGACGGACCCGAGTTACCCTAAATAGGGTGACTTGGGACGCTTCTTAAAAAAGAAAACCCCATGAAATATTATTTAAAAAGTGAACTGAATTGGGAAGAAGATAACCCCATTGCAAATTCATTTCCGTTTAATTCATCTTTATAAATTCTCTTATAAAAATCATATATATTATAAATTTTTCCAATATTGCTAATAAAAGTTAAAGATGTAAGTTCTTTTTCTGTAACAATGCTAGTTTTTACATTTTTAAAGAAAACAGTTTTACCAAGTTTATCAAATAAAATATGGTCATTTGGCAAATCAATGTCATTAGAAGATATTATATCAATATTGGAGTTATTGTAATCTTGTAATTTTGCAATTATAGGTTTTCTGATTAGTTTTACTTCATATTTGCAATCACTATCGCCTATATGTATATACCAACTATTTGCGTAATCATTAATTTCTACTTCGAAAGAATAATTCATAGTTTCATTTATAATAACTAAATATGGCTTAGTATCTTGAAATAATGTATTACCATATATTTTTTCTAAATTTAATCTATCTTGTTCAGCAATCTCCCAGTACACAAATAAACAAGAAGGAGTTTGTGCTAAGATTTTTATAATTGTTTTATTATAAACTGCAGGTAAATCGTAATATTCTAAAGTAGAGGCTAGTTTTTTTGTAGTTTTCCTAGTTATAGATGATTTTTTTGAACTGGTTTTTGCTTGTGATTTTTTAGTTGAAGATGATTTTGAACTAGCTTTTGCTGAAGTTACTTTTTTAGCAGTGGTACTTTTAGCTGAAGAAGCTTTTTTAGTAACTTTTTTATCAATAATTTCCTTAGTTTCTGTTTTTTTACTAGAAGTTTTCTTTTCTTGTGCAGCCTTTTTTGGAGTATTTTTAGTAATAGATTTACTTGCTTGCTTAGATTTTACAGTATTTAATTTTGTTATTTCTTCATCTTTTGCTTTTCTTGGCATTTTGTCCTCCATATTAATCTTAAGTTTACTATATCTTACCTCAAAATAAAAATAAATTCAATACAAAATACAAAGAAAATTAAAAAATATTTATGAATAAAATATATTTAAAATTACAATAATAAAATCGAAAAGGTGGTAGATTTTATGATAAATTTTAGAACTGATTTGGCACTTGAAAGACGTGACTTATATCGTAGAGCCAATAATATCGCAAATGAAGTCGATGGATTGGAAACTCAAGAAGAGGTAATTGGAGAAAATATAAAAATAACAAGAGTAAAAATATTAAATGAACAAGGTGAACAAGCAATAGGAAAGAAAAGAGGTAATTATATTACAATTGATATTAAAGATTTAAAAATAGCAGGAGAAGAAGAAATACAAAAAGCATCAGAAGCTGTTACAAAAGAATTAAAAGTATTAATAAATCACTTGATAGGTAATCAAGAAGATATTTTAGTTGTTGGGCTTGGAAATTTATATGTTACACCAGATGCGTTAGGACCAAAAGTAATTCAAGATATTGATATAACAAGGCATATATTAATATATATGCCAGAAGCTTTAGCGCCAAATACAAGACCAGTAAGTGCTGTGTCTCCAGGTGTTTTAGGAACTACAGGAATTGAAACATTAGAAATATTAAAAGGAATTGTAGATAATGTTCATCCAAAATTAGTAATAGTTATAGATGCGCTGGCTTCAAGAAGTATAGAAAGAATTAGTAGTACTGTGCAAATATCAGATACTGGAATTGTTCCAGGAGCAGGAGTTGGAAATCAAAGAAAAGAGTTAACCACTGATACTTTAGGAATTCCTGTCATTGCAATAGGAGTACCTACAGTTGTAGAAGCTGCAACAATTGCAGCAGATAGCCTAGATTTATTTATTCAAAAAGTACAGCAAGAGGGCAAATCTAATGAATTTTTAAATCAGTTGCAAGAAGAAGATAAATATCAGATGATAAAAGAAGTGCTAGCACCAGAAGAATATAATTTTATAGTAACTCCAAAGGAAATTGATGATTTGATTGAAAATATGTCAAGTGTTGTGGCGAGAGGAATTAATTTTGCTGTTTGAACTATAAGCATAACGAGTGATTTTTGACTAATTTAAAATAATAGCCACAATTGTATTATAACGTTTATCCTTGCTGTCGCCTTCCATCCACATGTCAAAAATAAATTTTTGACATGGGTAAAGTAGTTGGAAGGCTCTAGAACTACGCTAGCGCTCCGCCTGCGCGGATTTCACTTTTATAATACAATTGTGGCTATATATAATTTAATGAAAAAAAGTAGTCAAAAATCACTCGTTATGCTTGATTACATAAAGATAAAATATATAACTAGTAAATGAATAGGGTAGAAAGCATAAAGTAGATACTTTAGCTTTTTGCCTTGTTTTCCGTTATAGGCACAAATAAATATAATTGGCAATATTGTAAATATGCCTAAAAGAATATACCAAATGTTATATCCATATAAAATAATATTAATTCCATATTTTAAAATACATGCAGTGATAAAAGAAATAACCATTGCAAGTTTGTCATTTTTAAATAAATAAAACATAAAAATTATTGCAATTCCAAAAAATCCATAATCAAAATTACAGATTTCGGCTAAAACACCTACTAAAATGGCTATAAATATACCAAATAGTTGTTTAAAACATAAATCAAGTTTATTATTTTTGCAAATAGTGAATTTGCTATTAGTAAGTTTATCATAAGTCCAAATGGAAATTAATCCAAAAAATAATGTTGCAAATATATTAAAAGTAAAACCAGTGGTATATAGTGAAGAAAATAGCATAAATGGTATTTGAGATATTGTTGCAAACAGAAATAACCTTAAAAAATATTTTTTAAGGTTTTGGGTATGAATATAGCCTTCTGATATTTGAAAAGCAAAAATAGGAAAAGCAATTCTTCCTATTAAATTCATAAAAGTAACATGATGAAAATATGCATTCCCAACATGGTCAATACACATAGTAATCATTGCAGTAATCTTTAATACAAAACTTGTCATAAATTTATCCTCACAAAATTATTATATATTAAAAATTTCTTTACTTCAATAGATCTTGTGATATAATTACTGAAAATAAATAGAAATGGAGTAATTAAAAATGGAGTTAATAAAAGTAGGAGAGAGAACTTATTATATAAAAAATCCAACCAATATTGGAATTTATAAAATTGACGACAATAGTGTATATATTATAGACTCTGGAAATGATAAAGATGCTGGCAAGAAAATATTAAAAATTATTGATGAACAAGGGTGGAGTATAAAAGGAATAATATCAACACACTCAAATGCAGATCATATTGGAGGAAATAAGGTAATACAAGACAGAACAAATTGCACTATACTAGCACATAATATTGAAAAAAATTTTACAGAAAATCCAATTTTAGAGCCATCATTTTTATATGGAAGCTATCCATTTAAAGAAATAAAAAATAAATTTTTATTAGCAAAAGAATCAGTGGTTACAGAAATTGAAGGTAATTTGCCAGAAGGATTAGAGTATTTTAGTTTAAATGGACATTTTTTTAATATGATAGGCATAAAAACCAGTGATGATGTGTACTTCTTAGCAGATGCTTTATTTAGCGAGGAGACTATTAATAAATATCATTTATTTTATATATATAATGTTGAAGAATACCTTAATACACTAGAATATTTAAAAACACTAGATGGCAAATTATATATTCCTTCACATTGTGAAGTTACAGAAAATATAAGTTCATTAATAGAGATTAATAAAAATAAAATATATGAAATTATGGATAAAATATATAGTATATGTGAAAAAGAGGTTACATTTGAAGTGATTTTGCAAAATATTTTTGATGAATATAATCTTGTAATGAACTTAAATCAGTACTTACTAATTGGTAGCACAATAAAAGCATATTTATCATATTTGGTAGATAGCAACAAGTTGATTTATGAATTTAAAGATAATAAAATGTTGTGGAAAAAAGTAAATTAGTGCATTTGGAGCCACGCCTTGAAAACAGTTTTGATTTTAAAATAAGTCAAAGCTGTTTTTTTATATTGCTAAACTAAAATTATGCTCATAGAGAACTAATAATTTTTTCTATAATTTGCATATCTTCTATTTTGTTAATCCCAAAACACTTTTTCCCTAAATCCTTTATAGATGCACCTAAATGATACATTTCTTTATTATCTAAAACAATAAATCTATCATGAAATTTATTTGCTTTGGCAATTTTTAGAATAGGATATTCTTTATTAAATTTTTGAATATCTATATTTTGAATATTAGTTTTATCAGATGTTAAAATAATTACTTCTACATTATTCTTCTTTTTAGTGAGCATTTTTAAGACACTGTCATCAATATAATTGTCTATAATTAAAATCTTATTATTTGCCTTTTTTATAATATCTATAATTAAGCTATATGCGTCATATATTTGACCATCAAAAAATATTCTTTGCTTTATGTTTTCTTCGAGTTGCAATTGATCAAATATTATATCAAATTTCTTGTCTTGTTCAATGAACTTTTTGTCCATTTTATTTTCAATGTTAATTACTTTTTCAAATAAATTTTTATTAGTATTTATGAATTTTCTCATTTCTATAAATGCTCGCATAATATTTATACTTACTTCTATTGCAATATCGTTTTTTAATACTCCTGATAGCATTGCTATTCCTTGCTCTGTAAATGCATAAGGCAAATATTTTTCACTTCTATATTTATTATTTTCTCCCTTTGATGTGGTTCCATTTTGGAACCACATTTTATCCATTTCATCCTTAGTAAGCTGAAAACAAAAATCTTCTGGAAATCTATCAATATTTCTTTTTACAGCTTTATTTACATTTTTAGTTTCATAATGATATAGCATTGCTACATCACTATCTAGCATGACTTGTTTTCCTCTTATGGTATATATTAAATTTCTTATTTCTTCATTAGATATTTCATTTTGAATTGATAATTTATTTTCTTCCATAAATTCACATCCTAAATTTAATCTGTCAACATTATAAAACATATGTTCTAACATGTCAATAACTTTATCTAATATTGGGTAAGATTTTTTAAAGATGAGAAAGAATTTTTAAAAGATTCAAACTTTCAAAGAAAATGATATAAGTAAACTTGACTTATGATACTAATAATTATATGTATATTAACATGATTAAGAAGTTTTAAATAAAATTGGAGCCATTACGGAGCAGGTATGCGAAAAAATGCCTACTTTGTTTCAAGCTCTCTTATATAACTCGATTTATTATTATTACTT
>CALXUZ010000030.1 GCA_944391825.1 uncultured Clostridia bacterium
AGTACTCTTTTTTTATTTGAGTACTCTTTTTTTATTTGAGTACTCTTTTTTTATTTGAGTACTCTTTTTTTATTTGAGTACTCTTTTTTTATTTGAGTACTCTTTTTTTATTTGAGTCGCGGTATAAAACGTAAGCTTTGCTTACACTTTATACCGCTCATTTTAAGTAGCTTCGCTTCTTAAAATGCTTTTTTATTGCAAAAATTTGACTTTTATATTATCTATCTTACTAATCACTATAATAAAATAAACATATCTTTTTTTAGAAAAACAATTTTATTTAGTAGGTTCTTTCTAGTTGCAAATATATGTTACCATTATTTTTTATTTAATGCAATACTTTTTTATATTTTTTATTTTAAAACCTTAAATTTAAAAGTAAATTTCTCTTTTCCTTATACATTAAATATGTCCAAGTATAGTGCATTTTGCTTATTTAATATATCTTGTTCATTTTCATTTAATTTCAATTTTTCAAGCATTTCTTTTGTAAACTCTACATTTCTTTTTGATATATAGCACTTTCTTAAACTAGGCTCACATTTTGCATTTGTTCCAAAATATCCACCTAGCATTAACCCTTTTGTGCCATTACATATATTTATTTCTATTACACATACATCTACACGTCTACTTGTTGGTCTATAATTTTCCATTATTGCAAATGCTATTTCTTCGTTACATGTCATATATCCTTCTGAATATATCCTTTTATCATGGTAATCTATGAATTTTACTCTGCATATATCCTCTTTTTCTTCTATCTCTAAAACATATTTATCCGGTCCAAATTTATTCGTCCTAAAGTTATATGCATTAAAATATACATACAATTTATTTGTATCAAATGGATTTCTACTCTTTTTGTTTTCCACTACCCTAATTCTATTATCACCATACAACTCTGTCTCATATATTCCCAATTCTTCGCATATTATACTAATATCTTTTGCATCTGGTAATACTTCTCCTTTTTCATATCTACTTACTATTGATTTACTCTTTTTTAAACTTGTTGCAATATTTTCTTGGCTTAAGCCCTTCTTTATCCTATAATTTCTCATTCTTTCTCCAAAATCCTTACTATTAAATTCTGACATACTACTCCTCCCTTTATTTTATTAAATTTATTATACTGTTTTTATTTAATTATATCAACAAATTGCTTTACATAAGATATTGATATAATTGTACTTTGTCCGTTTGTATGGTATAATATAGGTATAATTACCTATTTTGGTAAAGTCTTTTATATGATTTTTGCCCAAGCGTTAGCTTGAATTGTAACATAATGTTATTTTTTAAGCTACCACTTGAATAGCTTAAATTATATAGAACCTCCTCACATTTCGTTTGGACTTTCTAATTTATGTACAATTAAAATAGAGATTAAGAAGAAAGGAAAAATGAAATATGCAAAAAACAAAAAAACATGTAGCATTTCCACGGCGGAAGTGGAGGTTGTTAAGACTAGAAAAGGAGATTTCATTAATCTCCTTTTTCTTTGCATATATATGCCTTTTTTAATGTTGCATATAGTGCAACATTTTGTTCTTTTTACAAATTTCAAAACTTTTAACACTAATCTTAACTCTCCAACACATAAAATTCATATTTTTTATTATATAAATTGCACCACGTGCAACTTGTGTTGCATTGCATGCAATTTTCCCTTCTTTTGCTCTGTTTACATAATTTATGTATAATATATATAATATTTGAAAGGAAAAAATAGTTTATGAAAAGTACGCTAAATAATTATACTAAAAATACACTAACCATATCATATTCTATTTATGCTGTGCTTTTCTCTTTAGGTCTAAACCCAAGTGCTAAAGGTACTATTTACTTAAAAGAACTAATAGAATTCATTATTTTAAATAATCTATATGATTATTCATACAAACAAATATTAGAACTATTTATTACTGCAAAACATTATGAAACGAAAAATATTAAAAATAATATAAAAAATTCTTTATACAGAATAAACTTTTCAAAAGCTAAGAAAAACTTTGAACATTATTTAAATTTAGAATTCGACTCATATTATCTTTCTCCTTCTAAATTTATTAATATTATAGCTTTAAAATATAGAGATTAAGTAACTGTCAATATTAAGTGGCAGTTATTTTTATTCCTATCGCTCTCAGTAAAGCATTTGTGCTTTACACTTGAACCATTTTGATACCTTTTGATACTCTTTGATACCTTTTTTATATATTCCCTTTCTTTCATGCTACACTTTAGTCAGTTCGAACACTTAATGATTTCTAGAAATCAAATTTTTAATATAAGGAGATTTCAAAATGAAAAAATTTAAAAAATCTAATCAAAACCCAAAAAAATCTACAAAAGATATTCAATTACCAAATGAAAAAATACAAAACATAATACAGCAAAGTTTTTATCAAACTCAAATAGATAAGATAAACAATATTGACGCTGACATAAATCATTTAGAAAAAATCTTTACAGATGAAACTTATTACGCTGCAATGAAAATTGTACCTTTACTTGAAAGAAAAGTGTTATATCTATCATACATAGAAAATGCCAGATTAAATGATATTTGCAAAAGGCTAAAATTACAAAAAAATGAAGTTATATCTCTTAGAAATAAAGGTATTGAACACTTTAAAAATAATTTAAAAACATTATATAAGGCTAATAACATAAAAAATGGCGGTGATAGCTGATGAACTTGATGAGTAATACTAATTCTGTAAGAGTTTTGTATAAAAAAACAGGACAAGCTCCAGAAGTAAAAGTTATTAATAATATTATGAAATTAAAAACAACTATTGTTAAAAAAAATCTTGATATTATACCATATGAAACAGTATATATAATTTGCACTAATAGAAAAAAACAAAATAAAACAAAATGTCCAAATATTGTACTAGACTTTTACAGTATTGTAGGAGATTTAATTTTAATAGGTATAGACAAAAAGAAAAGAGAATTTAAAAATCTTTCGCAAGAAGATATTATATGGTATACACAGGATTTAATAAATAAAAGTGCTAATATTCAACCTTTTGTTCCTTATTTACAAAAAACTACCCCAAAACAAATTAGCCCTATTTTAGAAAGAGGCTTTGAAGAAACTAGAACTAGCACAGAATATTTTAATAACTTTTATCAATCTCATGTTAATAATAAAAATACATTCGAAAAAACTTTAATTAACGTTCTTACAAATTTAGAACTAGTTTTAGTTAATATATTAAAAAATAACAAAAATGGAGGTAAGAAAAATGGATAATACAAATCAATCTAATTTAATTGATACAAAAGAAAATAAAAATCAAAGTGAACAAATAGTTATTAATTATTTGAGTAAAATAAATAATCCTTTTAAAACATTGTCTGTTCAAGAAGTTTCAAAGGATTTACACATTGGAATTAATCAAGCTTATGATTTATTTAAGCAAAGTGATTTTCCAACTATAACAATTGGGAAAAGAAAAATGGTAACCTTAGCTAGTTATCTATTATGGAAAATGCACAAGAAAGAGGTGAATTAAATATGGTATCAAAAACAAATAATGGTTCAATTTATTTTAATAAACAACGAAAAAGATGGAACGCGCAATATAAAGAATATGAAGTAAGTACCGGAAAAATTAAATATAAAACCAAAAGTTTTAAAACAGAAGATGAAGCAAAAAAATTTTTAAGTACAATTATGTATCAAAAGGAAAATCCACTATATATTGAACATCATGGAATACCACTTTGTGAAGTTATGAAAGCTAATTTAAAATTGAAGTTAGATACAAATCAGATTACACCCACGCAATTTTCAAGAGTAACAAGAACCATAGAAAAAATTGAAAAGACACCAATTGGCTCTAAAAAAATTGATGAAATAACTTCAGATGAGTTACAGGAATATATAAATTCACAAACTCATTTAAGCAATTCCTCAATAAATAAAATATTTCAGCAATTTAACCAAACTTTTAAAATTGCAATTAATAAAGGATATATCATGCAAAATCCTATGCTAAATGTTATAAAACCTAAAAGCATAAAAGCAGATAAAGAAGTTCGTGCATTAACAGTTGAAGAACAACAAGCATTTACAGAATATCTTTTAAGCAAAGACTTAAAACATTGTAAATACAGAAATGTGTTTTTAATTCAAATGTATATGGGCTTAAGGTGTGGAGAAGCATTGGCTCTTACTACCCATGATATAGACTTGCAACATAGAAAAATAAATGTACATAGAACATTAACTACAGATGAAAACAATGCAATAATAATGGGAAACAAAACTAAAACATATGCCGGAAAAAGAATTGTGCCTATTCCAGATTTTATTTATCCATATATAGTAGAACAGATGCGAATTGCAAATACACAGGATAACAACGAAGAAAAACTATTATTTAAACCATATAATGCTAAATACACTAGAAGAACAAATGTAAATTCAGAATTGCAAAGAATTTTTGAACGATATTTTAATATAACTGATATATCAACACATAGCCTAAGACATACTTTTGGAACACGTTGTATTGAAAGTGGTATGGCACCTGTTGTTGTTCAAAGACTAATGGGGCATAAAGACATAGGCGTTACTTTAAATACCTACACTACTGTTTTTGATAAGTTCAAAGAAACAGAAATAGATAAAGTAAATAAATATTATTTAAATGAAAATTTAATTGCAAATAATAATATAAACTACATTAGTGATAAAGATTTCTCAAATGAACGAGAAAAATAAAGAAAAAAAATTATTAAAAATTAAACAAAATTAGAATAAATGGCTAAAAATCAACATTTAGTTTGGCTTTTTTAAATGTTTAGTAAAATGTTATTTTAGACTAATATCAAAAAATTTTCTTGAAGTTCTATAGTCCAGTATTTAAGCACAATATATAAGTTTTTAAAATTTAAAATATAAAAAAGCAAAAGAAGATATTTTTAAAAAATCACTCTCTGAAACGCTTGGTATAAAAGCGTTTCAAGTCTGTTTACTAAACATCTACTAAACAAATTTTAAAAATAAATTTTTTGTTTAGTAGATTGTTTAGTAAAACTAAAAATCAAAAAAAATTAAAAAGCGTGAAAACCTTGATATTACTAGTAAAAATCGGTTTTTTAAAATTATTACAAAAAACTACAAATTTAGAGCAACGAAAAAGCTTGTATCCTTAGATACAAGCTATTTTGAACGATTTTTTCGTTGGTTGCGGGGGTAAGACTCGAACTTACGACCTTCGGGTTATGAGCCCGACGAGCTGCCAACTGCTCCACCCCGCGATGTGTTAACATATTAATTATACACCCTTAACATATTATTGTCAAGAAAATTAGTCCATTATGTGAATTTTTTATTATTTTTTATCACTTTAAAATGTCAAAATCTTTTTGTAAATGTATTTTAATATGTTAACAAGTGATAGTATAATGATATTATATGCAAATTTCTAAAAAAGTATGACTAAAAAATCCAGTTTTCCTCTTGACCAAATTCCATTTTTACTTTTACTAGAATCTTTTTTTAATTAAAATATTAATTAATTTACCACAATGTATTCTTTTATTTCTGCAAATTTTGCATCTCCTATTCCCTTTACATTTAGCAAATCTTCTATTTTATTAAACGTTCCATTTTCTTCCCTATATTCAATAATTCTACTTGCAATTGCTTCACCTATTCCTGGTAATTCTTCAAGTTCTGCTTGTGAAGCTGTGTTTATATTTATTTTTATTTTTTCTTTCATTTCACTCTCATCTCCATTTTCTACACTTACATTATTCCCGCTTCCTTCTGTAATATACGCTATATTTTCTTCATCTTCTTTATTTGGTATATATATTTTTTGACCATCTTTTAATGTATATGCTAAATTTATTTTATTTAGGTCTGCTTCTTCAGTTGCACCTCCTGCACTTTCTATGGCATCTGCAATTCTTGCTTCTTCTTTTAATACTAAAATTCCTGTGTTTTTAACCTCTCCTGTTATATGTACTATTATTTTTCCTTCTAAATCATTGGTTTCTCTTACTCCGCAAATTTTCTTTATTTTGCACATTGCTTTCCGTCTCATTCTGCTCCATATTTTGTTCCTCATTATTTAAATTTTGATTATTTATTTCAGCATTTAAATCTAGCTGGGTAAGTTCTATCTCCTCATCATCTTTTAAAGTTGTATACCCATAAATTCCTATAACAATTAGCATTGCACCAATTACAATTCCTAAAATTATTTTTTGTTTTAATGTTAAATTATTCATTTTTTTACCATCCTTTCAATTTAAACTTGCATTTATTTGATTTTTAATATATATTTACTAATATTTCTTCTAATTTAAATTAAATAACATATAACTTAAAAGAGGTTTTAATATAATGAGAAATTTAAAAAGGTTTTTAATTACCATTTTTTTATTGCAGTTTGTTTTTCTTTCTATTTTTTATGTTGAAAGTAGTGCAAGTTCGGAGAAATCCGATATTAAGATATATTCTCCTTCTTGTATTTTAATGGAGTCATCTACTGGCAAAGTTTTATATGAGAAAAATGCAAATGAGGTAAGGTATCCGGCAAGTACCACTAAAATTATGACTGCGATTTTAGTTCTAGAAAGTTGTGAATTAGATGATGTTGCAACTGTTAGCCATAATGCCATTTATTCTATTCCAGCAGATTATGTTACTTCTAATTTGCGTGAAGGTGAGGAGCTTACTGTTGAGCAACTTTTAAACGTTTTATTAATTCCTTCTGCAAATGATGCAGCTATAGTCCTTGCAGAACATGTTTCTGGGAGTGTTGCTAAGTTTGCTGATTTGATGAACGAAAAAGCTAAAGAGATTGGTTGCAAAAATACTCATTTTGTAAATCCTAACGGAATTCATAATAAGGAGCATGTCTCTACTAGTTATGATTTAGCACTAATTACTAAATATGCAATGAGAAATAGCAAATTTCGTGAGATTATAAAAAAGACTAAATACACTTTGCCTGCTACAAATAAGTATAAAAAGGCGGACCGAACCTTTAACACAACTAATAATTTATTGTTAAAGGATAGTGAATACTATTACCCTAATTGCATTGGGGTTAAAACAGGTTATACAGGCGAAGCCGGAAATTGCTTAGTTTCTGCTGCTAGCAAAGATGGTATGGAAGTTATTGCAGTAGTTTTGGGTGGAGAGTTTACTGATAAGGGCTTAAGTGAAAAGTTTTTGGATTCTATAGAATTATTAGATTATGCTTTTGATAATTATTCTATTAAATCATTACAAGAAAGTGGCTCAATTGTAAAGGAAGTAGAAATCTCTGGTGCAACTAAGGAAACTAAAAATTTAAAAGTGGCTGTAAAAGATGATATTAATGCTTTTATAGCAAAGGGAACAGATATAAATGCAATTGAACCTGAAATTACTTTAAATGATTTAACACCACCTATTTCAGTTAACTCTGTAGTTGGAAAGATTACTTATAATATTGATGGAATTATCTATTCATCTGATTTAATTGCTCAGAGTGATGTATTACCATCAAGATTTTTGCCAATTTTGTTACATATTTTACTTATTTTAGTTACTTTATATTTAATCTATCTATTATTAAGATTGGATAAAAATAAAAAAGGAAAGTCCTATAAAAAGGCAAAAGCTAAAAAGGGTGGAAAGCATGGCAGGAAAGGCGGAAATTTCCGTTATACAACAATTAGTAACTTTTAGAATATAGATTTATGTAAACAAAAAGGGGGCACTAATATTTTAAATATAAGTGCCCCTATTTAATTATCCCTCATAATCTGTTCCTATTATAATTGTAATGTTAACTGCTGCTTCTGCTCCTGTAGTAGTTGTTTGTGCTTCTAGAATTTGTTTTATATCCTCTGTAACCAAGTCTGGTACGTCTTTTCTAATTATAATTGTTGTATTACTTGTTTCTGTAGTATTTCCTTTATTGCTTACAGTATATCCTGCATTTTCTAGTTTTGCAACTACTTTTTCTAGTTTTGTATTACTTGATGTTCCATTTAATACTTCTATTTTTAATTGTGTTTTGTCAATTCCAGAAGTATCTACAGTGCTTTCGCTTTTTATATCTTCTTCATCTAGTTTATTTGGATTTATAAATAAATCATCAATCATTTCATTTAATTCCAATTGATCTGCCATATAAACCCATACACCATTTGTTAATTCTGATTTTCCAGGAACTTGTCCCGTTTTTAGTTCTTCCATATTAAATTCTACAATATATGGAACATAGTCTTTAGCTACATCAAAATCGATATTTGTTTCTACATATTCATTTGCAATATCTATAAAATCATTAATTTTGAATATATTTTCAACTTTTAAAGTTTGTTTAGCAAGAGCGGTCAAAAATTCTCTTTGTGTTCTCATCCTGCCCTCGTCTTCCATACCATATTCAGCTGGATAGGTTGTCCCATCATTATTATGTCTAAATCTAACTAATTGCTCTGCCTTGTCTCCATCTAAAAGTTGCTCTCCAGCTTTTAAGTTAATGTGTAAGTTTTGCCTATTATCATCATATTTCATATCAATTGGTACATCAAATGTCACTCCGCCTATTTCGTCAACTAATACTTTAAATGCCTTTGTATCAACTTTTAAATAATATTTGATGTTTAGCCCAGTTAATTCGTTGATTTCTTTTAAAACATTTTCTGGTCCTGTTTGATATACTGCATTTATTTTGTCCCAAGCGGTTGCTTTTGTTTTATCATAACCAATAAATGTATCTCTTGGAATTGATAAAATTGAAGCTTGTTGCTCTTGTGGGTCATATTCTGCAATCATAATAGTATCTGTTAGATTTTCGCTTTGCCCTAATAATACACAATAGATTTTAGGTAACTCTTTTACAGTTTCTGAATCGTGCCCAACTGCTGTTGCTAAAAATCCTTTTAACCCCCCACCATTTTCATGTACTCTATATGCTACAACACCTGCAAATACTAGAATAACTAATATGATAACTAGTGCAATTTTTTTACCAATTCCTTTTTTCTTTTTCTTTATCTCTTTTTCTTCTTTACTCAATTTATTCACCTGTATTCTTTTAATTTATATGCTTATTAGTATAGCAAATCCAACTAAATTTATCAAGTTTTTTAAAATATAATTTTAAGTAGTAAATTGTTATTATACATCATGCTACCAATAAATGATTTTTGAATAGCCTCTATAATTCCTGAATTACTTAACAATGGACTTGCAAATGATATTATTGCTAAAATTATATAGATAACAACAATTGCTTCTAGTATTCCATATATAATTCCACCTAATTTATCAAACTGCTTAATAATTGGTAATTTGGTAATTAAGCTTGCTATTCCTTTTACAAAGAATAATGCGATTTTAGCAATTATGAATAATGCAATCCATACTCCAGCATTTATGATTATAATAGCAACATTTTCCGCAGTGGCATCTGCTACAGTTTCTTTTGCACTATCTCCGGCTTCTTCCACAGTTTCGTTTATATATTCCATAATAACAGTTGGCATTCCTTGATTTTCTGCATTTTCTTCTTCTGCAGTTTCTTCATCAGGTTCTGAAACAATCGCTTCTCTAATTCCCTGTGTTAAGCTCTCATCCCAATTTGTGTTATCAATTATAATGTTTGAAACTGGCTTAAATAGAACAAATGCTATAATTAATGCTAACGCAAATGAAATTATTTTAAGCACAGCACCTGCTAATCCTCTACGATATCCTAATGCAATACATAGAACTAAAATTCCTACAATAATTAAATCAATAACAATACTCATATTTTCACCCCCTTATAAATTTACTAACTCTATTTTATCTCTAGAAATAATTCCTGCTAAGCCATCACAAATCACAATATTTCTAATTTCTTGACTCGAAGTATACCTTTTTACTAGGAAACCAGAAGTATTAATAAATTCCACTTCTGACCCGAGATTAACTGCAATAATATTATCATAGCTTGTTACACTTTTGGCTACACCATCTACAGTATATGTATTTTCTTTTTGGTTTGAAATATTTAACATTTGTACTATAGTGTCTGCACTAAAAGGTCCTGTTGATTGTTCAACTGTTCTATACACAAAGTTTGTAAGTTCACAATCCCCAAAGGTAACTTTACTTTCTTCTGATAAGTCCATTAACTTCACATCAACATTACTTTCTATCATATGAATACTATTATCATACATGCAAATAAGTCTATTTTTATCTTGGTATTTTATTCTTAAAACTAAACTGTTTTGGTCTGCATTATATGTAAATTCTGGCTCTGTACTCTTTTCTCTTGCTTCTTCAACAGATATGATTTTAATATTTGATTTTATTACAGTTCCAGAAGTATTTACCTCTGCATAGGCTAAATATTTGTTATCTGGTGAAATGCAAGAATCTACTGCTATTGTGCTTGATAAATATGATTTAAATAATTCATTTCCTTTTGAATCATATGTTGTAATAACAGATTTATATGTTGTTCCACTTACAATTGTACTTACATATCCATTTTTATTTACATTTACTTTCAGCAAATTGCCATCTACGTCTTTTTCCCATACAATATTAGAACCGGAAATCAAATATAGTTTTTGTCTATTTTCTTCTCCTATTACTAAATATTTTCCATTTGTGTTATATATGGGATTATTTATTTCTACTTTTACTTCTTGTTCTTTTTTACCACTTGAATTGTATAATTGCAAATTATTTTCTGCCAAAATACAAATATATTTTCCATATGGTATTACATTTGTGTTTGAATCATAGTCAATTTCTATAATTGGAACGTTTTCATCTGTAATGTTTTTTCTTAATACATATTTATCCATAAAATCTCTAAATGGCTCATTATATGTATATACAATGGCTGTAACTAGCAAAATAATAGCTATAACAATAATTGTAATAATTATTGCTAACTTTTTTTTATTTAATTTTTTTATTGTTCTCTTCGGCTTATCCTTTTTGAATTCAAGCACTTTTTTCATCACTTGTGTTTTTTCCTCCAAAATATATGTACATACCTAATTTATACCAGTTATTTACTTTTTTTTCAATAGTTTTATAGTATTATTTGACTAAATTTATCTTAAAATTTAGTTAATATATTTAACTTATTTTACTAAAAATACTATTTGAATTAATCCCAGCACTCCAAACAGTGGATATAGAGCATTTACCAAGTTGGCAAATCCCAGATTTGCAATAAATGGAGCAGAAACACATATTGCAAATAATAGTTTATTATAGTAATTCCTTTTTCGTTTTTCTATATCTCCTTTTATAAATTCTTTTTTCTCAACCTGATTTTGCAAAAATCCATATCCTGCAGAAATTGCAGAAGTAAAAATTGCAGCAACAATAACTCCACCATAAAAATATGCATATATCGTTCCAAATCCTTTTGCTATTTCTATCATTGGCAAGTCAAATTTATATACAGCTGGGTTTCTTAATAAAAGGAAAAATAGGCATAGTGCTATTAAAAATAAAATAATAGTACATAAAAGACTTGCAAGTACTGCTTTTTTCTTTGTATTAATATATGCTTTAAGTTCTATTAAAATAGGGATTAATAAAATACTGTTATAACTTGCATATAAAATGCTACTAATAATCCAATTCCATGAATAGCTATAATTTTGTATATTCAAATATTCTAAACTAAAATCAAAGTTTTTAACTTCTAAAAATAGTATGAATATTATTAAGCATGGAATTAAAAGGCTATTTACCGCAACAATTCCTTTTATATTTCTTCTAAGTGTAAAATAACAAAAAATAGATGTTATTATAGAATAAAGCCATATATTTAGTCCAAATTCTTGGTAAAAATATGCACTCATCCCAGCAATCATAATGTAAAATGAAACTAGTAAAAATACTGATATTATTATTGAAATTATTTTATTAAGTTTGCCTTTTCCACTTGTTTTTTCTAATAACTGTGAATATGTATGTAAATTTTCTTTTTGCAATTTATTAAATACTTTGTAAATCAAAAATCCAGATAGGCTAATAGAAAGTATTAATCCTAAAATCCCTAAGTTTCCATATCTATTAAAAAATATCCAAATCTCTTGTCCAGATGCAAATCCCGCACCAATCATTGTTCCAATAATTACAAAAACCACTTTTAGTATGTCTTTCATATAAAACTCCCTCATATTTCAAATATATGAGGGAGCCTATTTTATAATACTATTTTTTTCTTCTTCTCATAATCCATACAAAAATTCCTATGATTATAATAAGAACTGGTAAGCTAAATATAACTGTTAAAACTATTCTATTTTGAGTTTCTGTAACATCATAATTTACTGCTTCTAAGTTTTTGCGAATTGTTATTGTTTCTTCTCTATCTGTTAAATATGATACAGAATTTAATAAAACATCTCTGTTATTATAAAAATCCATAGCATAACTATAATATTGTGAGCTTACTGCTATTTGTGTATTTGTTGCAAATACTGTGTTTGCAAATATTATTAATTTTGAGCTTGTGTCTTCATCAATTTCTTTTGTTAGCATTGCTGCAACAGGTGCTCCACCTGCGTCTTCATCGCTTTCTATTTTGTTTTGGCTATTTGAAGTTAAATCTGTACGGAGGAAAGCTTTGTCACTTACAGATGCTAAAATTTCTGAAGTTACATTTAGTTCTTCTAATTCTTCTGATGATGCAATATCAAGTTTTCCTGTATTTATTAAGCATACATTTATATCCATATTAGCATTTTTTATTATGCTAGATGAACTGTTTATTGTTGCAATTACAAAGTTTGGTGCACCCGAAACCATTTTTGAAGAATCTCCTTCTAAAATGATCCCATCAGATATACTAACACCATATTCATCTAGTACTTTTTGGAAATTATCTAATTTTATATTGTTTAAGTTACTATCTGATAATAATAGTATTTTTCCACCCCTATTAATATAGTCAATTAATCTATCTCTTTCTATTTCTTCAATATCTTCACTTAATGCTGTAATAATTAAAACACTGCAGTCATCTGGTACTTTATCTGATTTCATTAAATCTACTTCTGCCACTTCATTTGCTTCGTTTGTTAGGTCTGACTGTAGATATTGAAAATACATGCTCGAATATAGGTTATGCCCTGTTAAGAAATATACCTTTGGTTTTACAGTTGTTGCCACATCCAATATTGCATTTGTTATGGCTTCTTCTGTAATATCTATTTCTGTGTATGTTGTATAATCTATGGTGTATAAGTCATATTCATATAGTATTTTTTCTCTGTCAGCTGTAGAAATCATAATAAATGCACTTGTATCTTGTAGTCCATATTCAGCTTTCCAGTCTGCTTTAGAAGTTAAATTTTCTAATTCTTCAACTTTTATATGTTCATTTAGGTCTGCATATTTATATGCAAAATCCTTGTAATATTCTGACATATTAAATAAAGTAATTGTAGTATCTACATCTAAATTTTGCAATTTATCCTTTGTTTCTTGAGAAATTGAGTATAGCTTTTCTTTTGTCATATCTATATCAGTAATATTTGCTTTATCCACAGCATAGTTAATTGCCAAATATGCACATACAATTATTCCTACTAGTAAAAGAGTTAGTACTATGCTTTTAAGCCATTTGTTTTTTATAACTTGTATAAATTTTTCCTTCATTTTCCTTCCCCCTTACTTTACTGATTTTCTTCTTTGCATAATGATAATAGTTATTAAAATAAATACTGCCGCAAAGCTTAGAAGATTTACTACTTCTTTTACTGAAATAAGTCCTGCTGGGAATTTTTGATAACTACTCATTAAATCAATAATTGTAAATGCCTCACCCAAGTTTGGCAAAAACCATGGTACTACTAAAAATACTATTGTAATAATTGCTGCAATAACTTGGTTTTCTGTAATGCTTGATGCAAACATACCTAGTGAAATTGCTGCCATTGATAAAAGTAAAAATCCTAATATCATAACTAAAGTTGGCACAATATTTGGGGCTTGGAAAAAGCATAAAATTACATAATAGATTAATGAAATTACAAGTGTCATTGCAATTAATGCAACTGCTGCAAAAAATTTGCCAAATACAATTCCAGTTATACTTTTAGGAGAAGTTAGTAATAATTGTTCTGTTCCATTTTTTCTCTCTTCTGCAAACATCCTCATTGTTATAATTGGAACAATAACTAAAAGTCCATATCTTGCCGTATTAAAATATAAGTTTCCTAAATCTACTGCTCTTATAGATATAGTGGTTAAATAAAAGAATAAACTAAAAACTAGTAGGAATAATCCTATTGCCACATATCCAATTGGAGATAAGAAATAACTTTTTAATTCTTTTTTAAATACTGCCCACATTATTTTTCTCCTCCTTTTTTATTCTTTTCTTTTTGTTCTTTTTTTGCCTGTTTTTTACTTAATTTTTCTTGTTTCTTTGCTTGTTTCTTTTCTTCTTTTTCCTTTTTTAGTATTTCCTTGTCTTTCTCAGGTTCTACATTTTCATTTTGCTCTGTAGTATTATTAATTAATTTTATAAATGCATCTTCTAAAGTAGATTCATTTTTCTTTAATTCAAGAATTACAATTTCTTGTTTTGGTAATGTTTCAAATAATTTCTTCCTTAAATCCACACCACTTGAAGAAGTAATTTGATATTGCTTTGTTCCGTCTTCATTATCTTTTAGTAATTTTACTTCTTGAATTTCTGATATAGTATTTTTAAGATTGTCCATATTATTTTTAGGATCTTCAACTGTTACTATAATAATATCTTTTTCTTCTGTTTTGCTTTCTAAGTTTTCAGGAGTATCAATTGCTACAATTTTGCCATTATTAATAATTATTACTCTTTCACAAATTTGGCTTACTTCTGATAAAATATGGCTACTCAAAATTACAGTATGATTTTTACCCAAATTTTTAATTAAGCTTCTTATTTCTGTAATCTGCTTTGGATCTAATCCAACTGTTGGTTCATCTAAAATAATAACATCTGGATTTCCAACTAAAGCACCAGCCAAGCTCACCCTTTGCTTATAACCTCTTGATAAGTTGCGAATTAGCTTGTTTTCTACATTTTTCAAACCAGTTTCTGATATTACTCTTTCTACTGCTTGCTTTTTTTCTTTTGCTTTTACAGATTTTAGGTCTGCCATATAGTTTACAAACTCTCTAACGGTTAGCTCCGTATATAATGGAGTACCTTCTGGCATATAACCAATTTGTTTTTTGGCTTTTTTAGGTTTTTTTGAAATATCATAACCGATTTATGATAATTTGACCTTCAGTTGGTTCAATATAACCTGTAATCATATTCATAGTAGTGCTTTTTCCTGCACCATTTGGTCCTAAAAATCCAACAACTTCACCATCTTTCACTTCAAAGCTAATATGGTCCACTGCTGTAATATTAGGATATTTTTTTGTGACATTTTTTATTTCTATCACCTTTGATTCCTCCTCTTTCTTATTTCCGTAATATTTACTGGTTTATATTATCATTTTATCTTTTTTTATGCAATCCCTTTATTAAAATTTCACATGGAATTTACATTTAATAAATCTCTTACAAAAACTTGATTACCTTCTTTATCCTTTGTGCGTAAGTTTGGGAATACTTTTTCCATCCTTTCATTTGTAAAATATTCTTCTTCTATTTTTCTAATTATTGGTATATTTGAATATTCCATTTTTTCTCCATAATATTCCTTAACCGCTCTTGTTTCATATGTTCTAATTGCCCATACAGTAACTAATGCATCTATGCATAAGAACAAAAATAATACTATTTCCATTGGTGTTTTAATTTTTAAGCTAAGCTGATTAATCAATTTATCTAATGCAGGTTTTACAAATCTCATTATTACAATTGATAAAACTCCCCAAAAAAGAGAATATGTTACACAAATTCTTCCATTGATATCATTATTTGTGTATGCATAATCCCAAAACCTAGTACCAAATACCGCTTCTAAGCCATAGCTTAGTAGATATTCAACTGCACCACCAATTAATATTCCATAGATAAATAATTTAAAATAACTTTTTTGGTCAACATTATTTAATAAAACTATAAGTATAACGGCTCCCACGCCATAAACTGGGCAAAAAGGTCCCCATATAAGCCCTTTTCTACTTTCTAAAACTCCCATTGTAATAAAACCATACACAGTTTCTATTAATAAGCCAATCACGCTAAACAGAACAAAATACCAAAACAATTCATGAATTGCAATTTTGCTTTTTTCCTTTTCCATATTTAATTTCCTTTCACATAAAATGACAATTTCTTTACTGATAGTATATGGTAATTATCCAAAAAAATCAATATTTTTGCTTGACATTGCAATGAAATCATGCTATGATAGTATTTGTTCATGAGTAATAATTAAGTTTAAAAAATAAAATTTACAAACAACTTGAAATTCATTTGGGTCAGTAGCTCAGTTGGATAGAGCACAGGCCTTCTAAGCCTGGGGTCGGGGGTTCGAATCCC
>CALXUZ010000031.1 GCA_944391825.1 uncultured Clostridia bacterium
ATTTTACCATGAAGGGGTGACATTTCTAAAAAAAAAATTTATACTTTATGGGGTGACATTATCACAAATTAATCACAGATATTTTACAAATTAATCTATTTTTTCAATATCTATTCTTGCTTTTTCATATCTAATGTCTTCAATAGATGCTCCAACTAATCTTAATACATTACCTTCATTTAGTCTTAGTATAACTGTGCTTGTTAATGTTATACGGTTATTTACTAAATCTTCTATTACAGGTCCATCATTAAAAGTGTTTTCTATTGGATTTCCATTTACTGTTAGCACTGCATTAAAATTAAAAGAGCCTGCCCCATCTTTTATCCCAAATAATTGATATGAAATCTGATAAATCCCTGTTTCATTAATATTTATGCTATCTGTTCCTTCTTCGTGTGTTAATGCATTTCCTACAACAATATCATTTTGACTAAATTTTATATTTGTGGTTCCTAATTGCGTATTATCCCCTTCCTCTGCAATTGCAGTTAATATGCTTTTTTGTTCATTATTATTAATTGCAACAATGGCAAAGATTACAACAATTACAAATATAACTACTAGAAATGCCGCTATACATCTTATTATTTTCCTAGTTTCACAATTACAATACATAATATCACCCTTGTATAGTATATGTGAATTTTTAGGTTTTTGTTATAAATAAAATAATCCAAATAGAAAAGTGGGTTCTATGTCCTTGATTTTTTCTTATGTTCTGAAAAATATGACTTTAAAAAGTTGTAAATCCACTCGTTAGTTTTATAAATAGAAGAAATTTCTACTTTCTCATTTGCTGTATGTGCTCCTTGAATATTAGGCGAAATAATAGCTATCTGTAATCCCGGAATTTTTTCTTGAAAAAATCCTACTTCTACTGCAATGTGCATCGCTTTTAGCTTTACAGGTTCTTTAAATAATTTTGTAGGTTGAGTTTTTATTAACTCATTTATTAAACTGCCATCTTTATCTGATTCAAACCCTGGTTGTGATCCTAGTAAATTGATTTGGAAATTTTTATTTTTACAATATTTCTTTATTATAGAAAGAGTAGTCACTTCTTCTTTTTTTCTAGAACTCCTCATCCCTACTTTAATTTCGTTTTCTTTTAAATTTACAACACCTAAATTGATAGAAGTTGTTACTTCATTTTTTTCATTTTTATATAAAACTCCGTGTGGAAATTCTAGAATAGCCTGTATAAACTCCTTTGATTCTTTTTCTCCAATTACTTCATCAATATTATTTAGTAATTTTAATTTTATTTCTGCATCCGGGTATTTTGCCCTTAATTCTTGTTCAGTTTTATTGCAGGTTTTTTGTATAGCATTAAATGATATATTAGTAGAAAATTGTACAAAAGCACTAGATGGAATAACATTAAATTTTGTTCCTCCAATCAAATTGCTTAATTTATAATTTCTAATATTTTTTAATATTTTAGCTATTTCTATACAGCTATTTCCCCTATTTTTATCAATTTCAAAACCAGAGTGTCCTCCCGGTAATCCTATAATCTCTATTTGATAAAATTGCTCTTTTTCTTTGTCAATTTTCTTTTTAAATTCATAATTACTTTTTATCACAATATCGTAGAAGCATGCACTTTCTACTATAATGGTATTTTCTTCAAAACCATCCAAATTTAGTAATTGCTTTCCTTTTAATTGTGTTACATCAAAGTTAATGGCTCCAATCATACTAGTTTCTTCTGATGTTGTCAAAATAGCTTCAATATTACATGGAATATCACTATCTAATATATTTAAAATTTGTGCTACTCCAATTCCATTATCTGCTCCTAGCGTAGTACCATCTGCTCTCAAGTATCCATTTTCTTCTACAATTTTTATTGAATCTGTTTTAAAATTAAAATCTTTTTCTGGAATTTTCTCACATACCATGTCTGTATGTGCTTGCAAAATAATTGCCGGTCGATTTATATTTTTCTTTCTTATAAGTACATTATTCCACTCGTCTCTGACATATTCTAACTTCCTATTTTGGGCAAAATCGCATAAATAATCTGCTATTTTTTCCTCGTTACCCGATTCCCTTGGAATTTTTGCAATTTCTTTAAAAAATTGTATAGTATTATCTATCATCTCTTTCTCCATCTTCTTGTATATTTTTACTAATATCTGGCATTGGACCTACAAATTGTGATACATCGTTTCTTGGGGTTCTTTTCTTACCTATATTTTGAGCTTCATTTCTTTCAAGTACCATATTTCTCATGTAAATTTTTTTGTTTTCTACACAAATATATGTAACTGTTCCTGTTCCTTCATCTTCCATTTGAGTAGCTACACAGTTTTCGTCTTTCTTGATTTCCTTTAGTATTGTGTCTAATAACATTTCATAATTTTGGTGTTGATTTTTATTAGAATCAACATTATAAGAAAAAACATTTTTATTTTTTAACCTTTCTTCTGAATTCCAATTTTCTTTTCTAATATCTTTTGGTTCTAAATTAATTTTTAATACATAAGTTGGAGCTTCTACTAAATGATGATTTTCATCTCTTACTATATATATTGCATCTAATATTGCTTCTAATTCTTTATTTTTTCCTACCAATCCTCTCGCTTGCAAATTTTCGGTTCCATTTATTAAAGCATATAAACTCGGAAGATTTGTACAATCTATGACTACATTTAATTCCAAGCCTTCTCCTTCATGATTTTGGGCATACTGTTGAATTCCCAAAATGGAAGCAGAATATAGATTGCTCCCAATTCCCTTGTTTAGCATGTTCTCTCTTTGCTTTACTAAAATTCCGGTAACAGAAAAGAATTTTGCACCTTCCTTTTGATAATATGGATCCATTGTTTCTATTGATGAATTTTCATGATATTTAATTGTTACAATTCCTTCCAATTCATTTGTTTGTTGGTCATACGCAACTAAAACTGGATAATGTAACAAATTGTATAACATTTGTTGTACATCAGGAATATGAATATATTCTTCATTTCCTTGGTAATCATCATAAATTTGAGCGGCCTGTCTAACAATATCTATAGTTTGTCCTTTATCTACATTTGGGACAACTCCTTTCTAGAGTTTGTAGAACGCCAAATTTAATTCTACTATTTCCAGTCTGCGTTTCGTATCCTTGCGTCATAATATCACATGCATCTTGTAATTTTTCTAATAATTCTTTATTTAATATATTTTTCATTTTTTCCTCCTAAAAAAAAATGTGTAGACATACGCTACACAAACATAATAAAAAATATTTATCTATTTTCTATTTGTTTGAAAGCGCACCATAGATTTTTCTATGACAGTATAATACATATTCTATATTATCCCAACTAAAAAGATACAGATTTTTCTTTTTAATTTCGGCAATTTTTCCTTTCCTATCATTGCAATAATCTGATAACAAAAATAGTACTAATAAAAATTGCAACCTCTTTCAAAATCAGGTAATATTAATTTTACCATAATATCAACCTTTTGTCAACATCGTTAAAAATCGTCTATTCCTAGATTAGGTGTAAAATTAATGTAAATTTTCTTTTTGACTACATTAATTTTACACTTACTATAATTTCTTCTAAATAAAATTCATTTATGATTTATCTATATCGACTTCTTTATTATAAAATTCTTTCTAAGACCACCCCAAATTATTAATTTAGTATGTGTTCTGATTCTGATTTAATTTAACCAAAACTTCTATTACGCACTCTTTAATTCAAGCCTTAATTTATCTGCTATCATTGCAATAAATTCACTATTTGTTGGCTTGCCTTTGCTAGCAGATATTGTATATCCAAATATGCTTTCTACTGTATTTTGCTCACCTCTGCCCCATGCTACTTCTATTGCATGGCGGATTGCACGCTCTACACGTGATGGTGTCGTACCATATTTACCTGCAATTTCTGGGTATAATTGTTTTGTTATTTGATTTATTACGTCCGTATCTTTAATTACCATCATTATGGCTTCTCTTAAATATTGATATCCCTTAATATGTGCAGGAACTCCAATTTCATGAATTATATTTGTTACTAGTGCTTCCAAATTTCCTTGGTCTTTCTTTTTTTCTGGTGCAATGTCTATATATTGATTTTTTATTTCTCTTGCTATAAAGCTTCTTGATTGCTCGGGTTGATAATTCTTTAAATCTTTCATCCTTTTTATTAGTACACTAATATCAAATGGCTTTACAATATAGTATTGTGCTCCAAGCCCTATTGCTTTTTGTGTGATTTTGTCTTGTCCCACTGCTGATAATATAATACTCAATGGTCTTTTCTCCATATTTGAAGTAGCAATTTTTTCTAAAACTCCTAAACCATCTAAATGTGGCATGATTATGTCTAGTAATAGAATATCTGGTTTTAAATCCATTACCATTGCATATGCCTCGTTTCCATCTCTGGCAACCCCCACAATCTCCATGTCTTCTTCTTCTCTTAGGTAAGTAGATAATGTCATTGTAAAATCATTATTATCATCTGCTACCAATACTTTAATCTTCTCTTTCAAAATTCTTTCCCCCTACTTAAAAAATTTGCAAAAAATTGGCTTTATAGCTTGCTAGTTTTAATGTTCTTCCATTTTTTTACATTTCATTTAGAATTATATTCTTATTTTTGAAAATTTGCAAGTACTTTTTGGAAATTTTTTCCATTTTGTTTTAGGAAAATTTTAAAATTGTTGAATTAATACAATAAAAGATATATATTTTGCTACATAAAATATATATCTTTTTGGATTAATTGTATTTTTTTAATATTAATTTGCTTTTTTTGTATTTCATTTAGAAATTTTTCTTTTTGAACCTCTGTTAATTCAATTGTTACTTTTGGTTCCTCACTAAAATCTGTCTTTACAATCTTTATACTATTTTTTTCACAATAATATTTTATAAATTGTAAATCTCTGTATAATATTGTTAGCTGAATTCTTTCCCCTTTTTTTATTTCTATAATTTCTGCTTTTTCTAAGCTATCATTTGTAGCTTTTGAATATGCTCTTACCAGTCCACCTGTTCCTAGCAAAATTCCACCAAAATATCTGGTTACTATTACTATCACATTTATTAAGTCATTTTTTGAAATAATTTGTAGCATTGGTGCTCCTGCAGTTCCGCTTGGTTCTCCATCATCGCTACATCTTTCTATTATTTGCTCTTGTTCCATCACACGGTATGCAAAACAATGATGTTTTGCATCATGGTATTTTTTGTTTATTTCTCTAAGTTTTTCTTCCGCTTCTTGCACAGTTTCTATGTAAAAAACTTCCCCAATAAATTTAGACTTTTTTTCTGTAATTTCTGTCTCTGCGGATTTTTTTATTGTATTCATTAATGCCCTCCTGCTACATAACCTGTAGAATATGCAATTTGCAAATTAAATCCACCAGTATATGCATCTACATCAATTATTTCACCTGCAAAATACAATCCTTTAATTATTTTAGATTCCATTGTTTTTGGGTTTATTTCTTGTACAGCAATTCCACCTGAAGTAATTATTGCTTCTTCTATTGGTCTAAATCCTGAAATTGTTATTTTAAAACATTTTAATAAATTAACAAGACTTTTTCTTTCTTCTTTTGTGATTGAATTTACTTTTTTTCTTTCATCAATTCCTGATAGTTCAACTACTTGTTCTACCATTTTGCTTGGCAATAATTCATTTAAACTATTTTTAAATTCTTTGTTTTTCTCTTTTTCAAAATCTCTTAAAATTCTATCTTCTAGCTTTTTTTCTGATAAAGCTGGTTTTAAGTCTATTAGTAGCTCAATATCTCCTGCTTGCAATTTTTCTTGAAGATTTTTGTGCCTTAATAAATGTGCTGAGCCACTTAAAATAATTGGTCCAGAAACTCCAAAATGTGTAAATAGCATTTCTCCAAAGTCTTCATATATAGTTTTATTTGTTTTTTTATCCTGTATTTTAATTGCAACATTTTTTAGGGTTAGTCCCTGTAATTGTTTGCAAAGTTGCAATGAGTTTTTTGATGCTGTTAATGGAATTAGTGATGGTTTTAATTCTGTAATTTTATGTCCGAAGTTCTTTAGCCATTTTATACCCATCACCAGTTGAGCCTGTTACTGGATAACTTTTTCCACCTGTTGCTAAAATTATTTTATCTGCATACATTCTATCTTTTTGATTATATTCTACCCCTATTGCTTTTCCATTTTCAACTAAAATTCTTTCTACTTTAGTATTTGTTTGTATTTTTACTTTTGCTTTTTTTACTTCATTTAATAGCGCATCCAATACATCTTTTGATTTATCAGATACTGGAAATATTCTGTGACCTCTTTCTTCTTTTACTTTTACACCTTCTTTTTCTAGTAAGTTTATTATGTCTTTATTTGTAAACTGGTTAAATGCGCTATATAAAAAGTTCCCATTTCCTGGAACATTTGATATGAAATCTTGCATAGGAAAGGAACTGGTAATATTGCATCTTCCCTTACCAGTAATTAGTAGTTTCTTTCCCAATGAATTCATTTTTTCTAATAATATGACTTCATCTCCACTTTTGCTAGCATGTAGTGCTGATATTATTCCAGCAGGTCCTCCTCCAATTACAATAGTCTTCATCTCTCCCAACTCCAAACTCTAACCTCTAACTTCTAAATTACTTACCGCCTTTAACACTCCCAATTTTCCATATTGATACGTTAATCCACCTTGTAAAAATGCAATATATGGTGGTCTAATTGGTGCATCACATGATAATTCAATTGAAGAACCTTGTGTAAATGCCCCTGCTGCCATTATTACTTTATCCGTATACCCTGGCATGTCCCATGGCTCTGGAATTGCATCACTATCAATAGGCGAGCCCATTTGAATTCCTTGGCAAAATGCAATTAATTTTTCTGAGTCTCCGAATTCTATAGTTTGCACTATATCTGTTCTTTTTTCATTATATTTAGGGTTTGGCTTAAAGCCCAAGTCTTCTAATAGCTTACTTGCAAATACTGCTGTTTTTAAACTACTTGCAACTACACTTGGTGCAAAGAAAAGCCCCTGTAATATTTGCTTATTTATTCCTATGGTAGGCCCTACTTCTTTACCTAATCCCGGTGCTGTTAAACGCTCTGCAGCAAGTTCTACCAATTCTTTTTTTCCTGCAATATATGCTCCATTTGGTGCAATTCCCCCACCAAGATTTTTTATAAGTGATCCAACTATAATATCTGCACCAATTTGTGTTGGCTCTATTTTATCAACAAATTCTCCATAGCAATTATCTACCATAATTATTACTTTTTTGTTTACTTCACGTATTACTTTAATAACTTTTTCCATTTTATCAAGTGTAATGCTGTTTCTTAAGCTATATCCACGTGAGCGTTGAATTTCAATTAATTTAATATCTTGCTTTTCTACTCTTTTTCGTATTTCATCATAATTAAAGTCATTATTCGCCATGTCAATTTGTTCATATTTTACACCATATGATTTTAAAGAACTTTTATTATCAACAAGCCCTATTACTTCATCAAGTGTATCATATGGCTTACCTGATATGCTAAGCATAATATCATTTGGACGTAAAAATGCAAATAGTGCAACAGTTAAAGCATGTGTACCAGAAATAAATTGGCTCCTTACCAAAGCATCTTCTGCATGTAACACCTCTGCAAATACTTTTTCAATCGTATCTCTTCCCACGTCTGAATATCCATACCCCGTAGTACTATTAAAATGTATATCTGAAATATGATATTTTTGAAAAGCATTTAATACTTGCAAACTATGTTCTTCACAAAGCTCATCTATTTTTTCAAATTCTTTTTGAACTTCTTTTTCTGCTTTTTTTCCTAATTCAATTATTTTTTCATTTAATTCCATCTTTTTCTTCCTTTCCATGGTATAAATCACCCGTAATTACACGAGTGATTTATTTTTTAAGAGTTAATTTTTCCGAATAATATCGTCACTATATCTTAGGTCTCCCCAATCACGTACACGGTAGTATTTGCCTATAAATGTTGGTTGTGCCCAGTCAAGTTCATAAATTGGCTCTTGAATAATTTTTTGTGTGGCTTGTTCTATTACTCCCCACTTTCCATCTAATTTTATTCCCGCAAATCCATATTCATTAAAGTCTGTCACCATTTCATAATCATTTTGGATAACAATATTACCATTTTTATCTACAAATCCCCACTTGTCATTAATCTTTTTAGCAAATAAGGTGTTTTCTGTGAATAAGTTCTTGCTTTCTAGCTTATTGCCAGAAAAATCGTAATATGCAAAATCTGTATCTGATGCTAACATTATATAATCATCAAATGTTGTAAGTGTCGCATTATTCATGCTAGCAATTTTATGCATTGAACTACTATATAAATCTATCGTTTTAGTTTCTATCTTTTCTGCTTGTAATAGTTCAGTATCATTTAATTTAAAAATGCTTGTATATGCTAAATCTATTAAAGATTTTCCAGAAATATCAATTACTCCATTTTTGCCATCTCTTGCAACAATAAAGTAATCCCCTGGCAAGTATTCAATATATGTATAATTATTATCAACTAGTACATTATCTTGTGCATCAACTATTGTGTATATATCATTTTGGTCAATTGTAATAAAATAATTTGGGTTGTCTGTTGCAATTTTGCTAACAATATCTTTATTCTCAATGGACGAGCCATTTAAGTCAAATAGGTATACATTGTCACCTTTTTTAGCATTTATATACATACCACCAAATACAATGCTGTCATATTCTGTATTTACAATGGTAGAACCATCTTTTGCAACTATACCTTGCTTAGAATTTCTTTGCACAACAAATACATCATTTATTGAACTATACTGAATATCTTCATATTCATGATTTAATATTAATTTTTTATCTTTTAATAATCCTGCTTGTCCATCTTTAAAAGCAATTATATATAGCTCTTTTTCATTTGCAATTTCAGTAACTCTTTCTAATTCAGTGTATTCTGGTTTTAAAATTACTTTTCCGCGGTAATTAACATATCCATATCTATAACCTTCATCAGTTTTGATGCTTACTATAAATCCAGTTGTTTTATTTTGTGTTTTCTCATTATAGTAATTATCAGAAGTAATTGTTTCATATTCTGGCTTAATAATTACTTTTCCTTTTAGATTTACAGCTCCCATTTTTCCATCTAATTTAACAGCAAAGGTTCCTTCTTTGTAGTTAATACTTGATATTTCTTCATAAATAGGTTCTGTAATTTGTTTTCCTTCTAATGTCATCAAACCATATCTACCATTTTGTTTATAAATTAATGTGCTTTTTTCATATGGTGTTGTTTCGATATTTGTTTTTATTGGTATTACTTCAATATTTTCATACTGTGTAAATAGCTGCTCATTTTTATCATTAAATACTGTTGTTTCATATTCTTCCTTTTCTTCATTGTATTCGCCAATGCAAACAAATACTGGTTTAGATGGATTAGGAATTTGCACTGCATTATATATAGGCTCTACTATAACATTACCAGATTTATCAATTACTCCATATTTTTCTTCATGAACTAATGTAGTATAATTTATTTCTGTAATTTCTTCTATCTCATATGAATATCCCATTTCATTAATAATTAATAGAGTAGCAGCTACAATAATTATAACTGCAATAATTCCTATAATAATCCATTTTATTTTTCCCTTCATATCTCCACCTAAACCTTTCTTTTTATTCTGCCTCTTGTTCCTCCTTTGGTGCTTCTGGTTGGTTTTTACATACTTTAACCCATTTAATTCTTCTATCTTCTACTTCTTCTATCTTGTAGGTTAGCTTTTCATCTTCCACAACAGGATGTTCTTGCTCATCTGGCAATCTTCCTAATTTTTCCATTAAATAGCCTGATAAAGTTTCATAATCTCCTTCTGGAAGTTTTACTGCTAAAATCTTATTAAATTCATAAAGTGAAATGCTTCCTTCTATTAAGTAAGTATTTTCATCTATTTTTTTATATTCTACTTCTACATCATCATATTCATCAAAAATATTTCCAACCAATTCTTCCAATATGTCTTCCATGGTAAGCACCCCTGCTGTTCCTCCATATTCATCAACTACTATTGCCATTTGTTTTTTATTATTTTGTAATTCTTTAAAAATCTCATCAATTGGTTTTGATTCTGGTACAAAATATGCTTCTCTCATTATATCTTTTATTTTTATTTCTTTTTTCATACTAACTGATTTTAGTATATCTTTTAAGAACAAAATACCTTTAATATTATCTATTGTACCTTCATAAACTGGAATTCTGCTATATTTATAATCATCTATCTCATCTAATCTTTCATATAAGTTTTCACTTATTTCTATAGCATATATGTCAGTTCTGTAAACCATAATTTCTGATGCGACAATATCATTTAAAGCAAATACATTATTTATTAATTCTTTTTCGTTTTGCTCTATAACACCTCTTTCTTCGCCTTGGTCAATCATCATTTTTATTTCTTCTTCAGTAACTGTTTCTTCTTCTTGTTCACTAACACCAAATATTTTTGAGACAATATTAGTTGACCAAGTTAAAAGCTTTACAAAAGGTGCTGTTATAACAGAAATTGCTTTAATTACAGGTATTGTAGCATATGAAATTTTTTCATAATATTTCATACCTAATCTTTTTGGAACTAATTCTCCAAATACTAGTGTAAAGAAAGATAATATTAATGTAATTAGTATAATTGAAATATTACTCCAAACAGTTATGCTAAAAAATGGTATGACTTCATTTAATACTGGCGCTAATTTATCTGCAAATGCATCTGATGCAAACGCACTTGATAAAAAGCCGGCTAATGTAATTCCTATTTGAATTGTTGCTAAGAATTTACTTGGATTTTTTAACATTTTTTGAATTTGTTTTGCTTTTTTATTTCCTTCTTTTGCCTGTTTATCAATTTTTGCATCATTTAAAGAGATAAATGCAATTTCTGTTGCAGCAAAGTAAGCATTTAATAAAATAAGTATGACTAAAAATATTATTTGTGAAAACATAAATTTTCAATCTTCTCCTTTAAGCTATTATATTTTTACATTTAATATTATACCCACAATTAAGCTTAAAGTCAACAAAAATATGGGACTAGTTAATATTTTTTAAAACCCTGTTTTTGGAAGTTCTTTTTCTACTTTAACGCTTGTATTTTCTATAGTCACTGGAATTGTTTTTCCATTTTTACTTATTTCCACATAATATTTTTCTGTATTTAGCAAATAATAGTCAGAGCCTGTGCTTTTTTCTTTAACATAATATTTTCCGTATTCTAATAATTTGCTTTTAGCTTTTCCATTTTCATCTGTTACAATTGTGTCAACTAACATATCATTTTCATTATATACTTCAAATATTGCACCCTTTAGTGTAGTACCCTTTTTTTCTCCAGTTTTTTCATTGTCATCTGCACTTATTTTTGTTATTTCTATATCTCCTCTAATCTTTTCATTTTCAAATATTATTTCTTTTGTCGTGTTTGCCTCTAATGTTATAGTTTTTATTTCATCATCTAGTTCATAATATTTGTCTGTTTCAACTTCATGAATTTTAATAGTTTCATAATCCCTTATTGGATATTTTTTTGTTAACGCCTCTCCATTTTCGTCCGTCATAATTGTTTCTAATACATTATTATTGTTATCTAAGATTTCGAATTTTGCACCAGGAATTTTAATTTCATTATTTTCTGCATCTACTTTAATTATTTTAACTTGTCCCTTTTTTAGTTCATTTTCAACTGTTATTTCTGTTGTTTGGTTCCAATTAATATTTATATCAACATTATCTGCTAATTCATACCACTTTCCAGTGCTTGTTTCAATTAATTTATATGTACCTAATCTCAAATCATTTATTTGTATTTTTCCATTTACATCTGTTGTATAGGTTCCTATTACCCTTTGGTATTCATTACTAAATAAATCAAAAACAACATTTCCTAATGGTATTTTGTGATTATCTTTATCAACTTTATTTACCACTAAATTTCCCTTTTTGTATTCATTACTTATAGTTTTGTATGCTGTTTTGTTGTATTCTACATATATATCAAATGGAACTTGATTTAATACATAATTACTATCATTTTCAATCTCCTGTAATTTATAATTTCCCTGGTATAAATTTTTAAAAACTGCAATTCCTTCTTTATTTGTTGTAGCTGTTCCAATTTTTGTACCATCTTCTTTTATTAATTCAAATTCTACTCCTTCTAAAGGAATATTAGTTTCTTTATCCACCTTTTTTATTTCTACTTTTCCTGTGTTTGTAGGTTCTTTTAATAAAGCACTAGTTTTAAAGTCATCATATATTTCCCCTGTCAAAGCATAATCCTGTGTATTTTCAATTCTTGTTTTACCTATTAATATAGGGTATGTCTCACAGGTTGTTGTAATTGAAATTGTTCCATTTACATCTTTATCCAAACCCGATTTTGGAACCATTATTTTAAATGTTTCTCCTGGTCCATACATGGTTTGTGGGTTTCCTTTATCATTTGCTACAAATGTACCTTTAGGGAAATTGCTTATTTTATCAACTTCATATTCATATATATTAGCTGTAGATGTAAGCCCATATGTTTGGGAATAATACTCTCCGTCTTCCACAAAACCGCCCACTTTGTATGTATTTATATTAGCTTGTGGTTGTGCTGGTATGCTTTCATCCATACCAATATCTTTTAGTTCTTTTATAGCCTCTACAAGCATTTTACCCCTTTCAGTCTTTCCTCTATATAAGCTAACATCTCTATCTAACAGCACGCAATATATTGCTTGTTTGGTTATAAAGTATGATTCATTAGGTGTAAATCTTACATTAAAATCTCCATTGTATGGGTATCCATTAAAAATAACTCTCCATACTTTATCATCATCTAAGAGTTCACCAATATCAACTGTATAATCTCCCCTTTCATCTACTCCATCTAGTCCATGTGAAATGCAATAAGCTGGATAAATTGCACCATCAGTTTCTTTATAATAAATATACTTTGCTTCTAATTCAAACCACTGTTTACCATCATAAAATTCTACATTTGTTTTTATATCTTCTCCTTCTATTAGTTTTACTGCGTCTAATTGTATTCTTCCAAAAGATATTCCCTGAAAACAAGACAATAAAATTATCATTAGTACAAATACGCTTATTATTTTTTTCATTTTTTAGTATTTTCCTTTCTATAATTATAGTTCTAATATTTGCACAGCTTGCACGCATCTTCTGTATTCTTTTCTATTTTCTTCACATGTAATTAATGTAATTTTATTATTATCTGTTTTTTCTATATAGCTCCAATCTGTAGCTAAAATAACTTTATTAATTTGTACTTTATATACTTTTTCACCTTCTTCCGTATGATAAATTATTTCATCTCCAATTTTCAAATTTTTGATTTTTTCAAAAAAATTGCATAAATATCCTCTATTATGTGCTGCTAAGCACACATTTCCATTCCAAGTACTAGTATATTCAAAATGTCCTACAGACTTAAGTAATATATCTTGGTCTGTTCCTTCCATTATATGTGCATTTAAACCTATCTTAGGAATTTCTATTCTCCAAGTATTGTTAATCTTTGCATTAACTACTTTCCTTTGTGTATTTAATCCCTCACTTTTTTCAGATAAATTATATCCAATGTCACTTTTTATTGATGCTAAGCAAAGTTCAGGATTTTGTTCTTTTATTGGAATTTTTTTAGAATAAATCTCATTATAATTATTTTGAGAAGTAAATAATATAGAAATTTGTAAACTTATTAGATATATGCAAATAAAAATTAAAATTAATAACATTAAAGCTATTACACTTATATATTTTTTAGTGTAACTCATTACATATTTGATACCTGCCTTTCTATTCAGTTTTTAATATTGAAAATTCTAGAATTAAAATATTTGAAAATAATTTTTAAATCAAATTGCAATTTTAAGACATTTATATTTTACAATATTTGGAAGAAAATGTAAAGAAAAATCGTTCGTCAGTTTTCTACATTTTTCGACATACTAATTGTTACTAAGGGCGGAGATTTTTAACAATTTTTTTCTATAAATCATATTATTCTCCACAATTGTATTATGAAAGTGCAGTCCGCGCAGGCGGAGCGTTAGCGTAGTTCTAGAGCCTTCCAACTACCACTCCCTTGTCAAAAATAGTTTATCTATTTTTGACATGTGGATGGAAGGCGACAGCAAGGACAAACGTTATAATACAATTGTAGAGAATTACAAATTTGAAAATTGTTAAAAATCTCCGCCCTAATTGCAAATCAAAAAAGTAATTGGAGTTTCGCATTTGCTTACATATAACAGATGTGTCCCAAGTCACCCTAAATAGGGTAACTGAGAACCGTCCCCAAATTAACATCAAAATAGAACTCAACCCCATTTGGCTTATTTTCTACACCGTAGGCATTTTTGTAATTATTTTGTATTGCTTTTACAAGTGATAATCCAATTCCGCTTCCTCCACTTTCTCTATTGCGTGAACTATCTATCTTGTAAAATCTACCCCAAATTCTGTCCAATTCATTTTCTTCAATTTGTTCACCTGTATTAAAAATATACACTCTTGCTTTTTCTTTTTGGACTTTTATTCTTATTTTTATTTGTTTTTTTCCATTTACATTATCCGCATGTTTGATTGCATTTGTAAAGTAATTTGTAACAATTTGCTCAATATAAAAACTATCAGACTTTACACAAATTGGTTCTTTTTGTTTAAAAATAACGTCTATTTTCTTATCTTCTAACATAACATGGCAGTTTTGTATTACACCATTTATTAATTCTACCAAATCAAATTCTTTATCATCAAATTGGCGTTTTCCATATTCAAGCTTCATGAGCTCTAGTAATTGTTTTACCAAAGCATCCATTTTATTTGATTCATCTAAAATAACCTCTGCATAAAATTTTCTTGATTCTTCATCTTTATTAACATTTTCTACTAATCCTTCTGCATATCCTTGTATTAATGCAATTGGTGTTTTTAGTTCATGTGATACATCTGAAATAAACTGTTTACGCATTTCATCAATTTTAGATTTTTCCTCAATGTCTCTTTCTAGTTCTCTGTTGCTATCCTTTAATTGCTTAATCGTTCCTTCTAGTCTGTCTGACATTGTATTAATATTTTTTCCAAGTTCGTTAATCTCATCACTTGAATCATTAATTCTATATTTTTTGCTAAAGTCCAATTGGGTAACTTTTTTTGTAATATCATTTAACTCTAAGATTGGGTCTGTAAATTTTCGTGAAATAACAGAAACTACAAGTGCCGCAATAATTATTGTTAAAATTCCAATTAATAGTAATACATTATTTGAAATCTCAACACTTTCTTCAATTGGTGCAATTGGAATACGTATATATAATGTATATCCATTTACCAAATTTGCACTTAATAAAATATAGTTCAAATTCGAAAAATCATCTTCAACTCTGCTAATTTTCATATCATTTTCCTGATATATAATATTTTTTTCAGGCTCGTTTGTTAATTGTTCATTGCTCTGTATTCTATTTAAAGATGACAAAAAATCTCTATCTGTTGAAAATAAAATTAAATTAGTGTCAGTTTTGATTAATATATCAAAATTATTAATAAAAGCACTTTTACTTAGTTCGTTTTCTAAATTAATATTCAAGTTTGGGTCTGCATAGTAATTATTAATTTTATCATATAAATCCTTTACTGTATTTGTTTTAGAATACACATAAAAATTTTTTAAAACTGCACTATTTACCAGAATTAGGCAAAGCACTAAAAATATAACCACAGCACATAATACTGCGAATAGCCTAAACCTAACTGATTTAAATTTTTCCTTAATTATCCCCATTTTAATTAGTTCCTTTTATTTTACTTCAAATTTATATCCAACACCGCGCATTGTTTCAATATATTTTCCCTTTTTACCTAATTTGTGACGTATTTTCTTTATATGACTATCAATTGTTCTTGAATCTCCATAATAGTCATAATTCCAAACATTATTTAAAATTTTGTCTCTTGATAATGCAATATTTTCGTTATCCA
>CALXUZ010000032.1 GCA_944391825.1 uncultured Clostridia bacterium
CCTTTAGTATTTACTATTTTTCCATTTTTAGGCTGTATATCAGAGTTTTCCTCTAAGAATTTTTTGTAATCCCCATCTGGAATAAAGCAAATATCTTCACTATCTGGCTTATTTGCCACCTCTAAATTATAATTTCTTGCAATCTCCCTTATTTTTTCCTTGCTTTCTATTTCTCCTAGTGGGAATATTACTTTACCAAGTAAGTTTTTTGGCATATTATACAATACATAGCTTTGGTCTTTTGCTAAATTCTTTGCTTTTTTTATAACATATCTTTCATATTTTTCGCTATATTCCATTTTGGCATAATGCCCTGTTGCCAAATACTCTATCCCCATTTTTTGTGCCAATTCATACATATATCCGAATTTTAAGTATTTATTGCACTCTATACAAGGGTTTGGGGTTTGATTTATTTTATATTTACAAATAAAGTCATCTATTACACGCTCTTTAAATTCTTTCTTAGCATCTATTCTATAATGTTCTATTCCTAGTTTCGTGCAGATTTTTTCTGCATCCTCTACTTTTTCCTGCCCCCATAACTTTAAAGTAACTCCATAGACCTCATACCCTTGCTCTTTAAGTAATATTGCACTTACAGCACTGTCAACTCCTCCGCTCATGCCTAAAAGCACTTTATCTTTCTTTTTTACCATTTATTCCTCCGACTATATATTTTTTAGTCTTTCTTCTACTTTTTCAAGCATTTCTGTGTATTTGTTTAACTTTTCTTTTTCTTCATTAATTTTGGCTTCTGGAGCTTTGCTCATAAATCCAGGATTTGAAAGTATTTTTTGTGATCTTTCTACTTCAGCTTTTAGTTTTGTTTTTTCGTCTTCTAACCTTTGTTTTTCTGCAGTTAGGTCCACTAATTCTTCAAATGGAATATATACTTCAATATCATCAACTAATACTGACATTGCATTTTGTGGAATATTTTGCTTATCTTTTTGAATTTTTATATCATTACAAAATCCAAGTCTTTGTATAATGCTCGCAGACTGCTCTACTGTATCCTTAAAGTTTTCTGTTACAAATATTAGCGTGGACTTTTTGCTTGGGTGTACATTTAGGTTTGTACGCAAATTTCTAATGCCTATAATTATGTTTTTTAATTTTTCTATTTGTTCTTCTTCTTTTTCAAAGCACAATTTTTCTGACACTTCTGGCCATTTAGATATCATTATGCTTTCATCATTTTGATATAACTTGCCATATATTTTTTCTGTAACAAATGGCATTATAGGGTGCAATAGTTTTAAGCTATCTCTTAACACTCTATTTAAAGTATATTGTGCTGCAAATTTGGTGTTACAGTTTTCATCATACAAACGAGATTTTACCATTTCAATATACCAATCACAAAATTCATTTCTGATAAAGTCATAAACTTTTTGTGTTGCAACACCCAAATCAAAATTATCTAAGTTATTTGTAACTTCTTTTATTAGAGTATTCAATTTTGATAAAATCCATTTATCTTCATAACATAGGTCTTTTGGTAATTCATCAGAAGTCATCAACTCATCAGAATTTTCTGGCAAATTGCTTAAAACAAATTTTGATGCATTCCACAATTTATTTGCAAAATTTGATGCAGATTCTAGTTTTTCTGGCATGTAACGAATATCATTTCCTGGTGAAATTCCTAAAACTAGTGAAAATCTTAAGGCATCTGTTCCATACTTCTCAATAATTTCCAATGGGTCAATTCCATTGCCTAAGCTTTTAGACATTTTTCTTCCTTGGCTATCACGTACAATACCATGTATAAAAACATTTTCAAATGGTGGCTTTCCTGTATGTTCAAGTGCAGAAAATATCATCCTTGCAACCCAGAAGAAAATAATGTCATAGCCGGTTACTAATGTATTTGTTGGGTAAAAATATTTAAAATCTTCTGTTTGCTCTGGCCATCCCAAAGTTGAAAATGGCCATAATGCAGAGCTAAACCATGTATCTAAAGTATCTTCATCTTGTTTTAAATTGTCACTTCCACATTTGGTGCATTTTTGCGGTTTTTCTTCTGATACTATCATTTCTCCGCAGTCTTGGCAGTAATATGCAGGTATCCTATGCCCCCACCACAATTGCCTTGAAATACACCAATCTTGAATATTTTCCATCCAGTTATAATATGTTTTATCATATCTTTCTGGTATAAATTTAACTTCTCCATTTTTTACAACATCTATTGCAGGTTTTGCCAAAGGCTCCATTTTTACAAACCACTGCTCAGAAATATGTGGTTCAATGGTATGGTGGCAACGGTAGCATTTACCTACATTATGGATATAATCTTCAATTTTTAATAAGTATCCTTCTTTTTCTAGCCTTTCTACCATCTTTTGCCTTGCTTCTAATAAATCCATACCCTTATATTCTGGTACTAAGTTACCCATTTTAAAGTTTTCATCAAATACTTCAATAATTTCTAGGTTGTGCCTTTGGGCTGATGCATAATCATTTGGATCATGTGCAGGTGTTAACTTAACTGCTCCTGTACCAAATTCCTTTTCCACAAATTCATCTGCAATAATTGGAATTTCCTTATTCATTATTGGTAATATAACTGTTTTACCAACAAAGTCTTTATATCTTTCATCACTTGGGTGTACTGCAATACCAGTATCACCAAGCATTGTTTCTGGTCTTGTTGTAGCTACAACAATATATTTATCTTTTTCACCCTTAATTGGATATTTGATATACCATAAATGTGTTGGTTCTTCTTCATATTCTACTTCCGCATCAGAAATAGAGGTGTCACAATATGGGCACCAATTAATCATTTTTTTACCTTTATATATCAAGCCTTTGTTATATAAACTAACAAAAACATGCTTTACTGCATTTGATAAGCCTTCATCCATTGTAAAACGTTCTCTTGACCAATCACATGAGCAACCCAATTTTTTTAATTGATTTAAAATTGCTCCGCCATATTCAGCTTTCCACTCCCATGCTTTTTCCAAAAAGCCTTCTCTTCCTAAATCTTCCTTAGTAATGCCTTCCTTTTTTAGTTTTTCAACAATTTTTGCTTCTGTTGCAATTGCTGCATGGTCTGTACCTGGTAGCCATAATGCATTATATTCTTGCATCCTTTTATATCTTATCAAAATATCTTGCAGAGTCTCATCTAAAGCATGTCCCATATGCAATTTTCCAGTAATATTTGGTGGTGGAATTACAATTGTATATGGCTTTTTTGTTTTATCTTCAGATGGCTTAAAATACCCTTTTTCCTCCCAATTTTTATAAATCTCATCTTCAAAATTCTGTGGTTCAAACTTTCCTTCTAATTCATGTTTTTTACTCATTATATATTAATCTCTCCTTGCTTTATGTTAAATTTACACATTTACTTAAATTTGAAAATAAAAAATAAATGCACCGATAATTACTAATATAAATCCTAAAATCTTTAGCCCCATGCTCCCTTCATTTTGGTCTCCAAAGCTAAACATCTTTTTTGTAATTAGTCTTGCATCAAAAATACATACAACACCTATTGCTACTAAAACTAGAGCTATTAACATTATAACTACTTGTCCCATTAACACTCTCTTCCTTTACTTTTCTACTTTGCAATTAATACTTTTAATTTGCTTTTTGATATTTTTATTTGACAGTTGAATATTTTACTTTAATAATTATTATTTGGTGATGTGTCCCAAGTCACCCTATTTAGGGTGACTAAGAACCGTCCCAAAAATCAGTCCCAAAAATCAACTGTATATTTGCACTCAAATGAAGTTTTTGGTTTTAGTGATATTATATCTTGCTTTTGTGTAAATACTCCTGAACTTTTAATGTTATCTGAAGTGGAAAACCATGGCTCTATGCATATAAAAGGTGCATTTGGTTTTGACCAAATTGCCAAATATGGAAATTCTGTAAAATCCATTGTTAATAGTTTTTTGCCTGTAGCTTTATTTTTTAAGCTTATTTTATTTGAAGTTATTCCTTTCATTATCAATGCATCATTATCAAAAGTGTGTGAGTCTATTGGAATAATTTTTTTATCTATCATCGGATTTTTAGCATATTCGGTTCCAATTAAGCCATCTACTAGATATAAAAAATGTATTTTTGGCTCTTCTTCTTCAAATTCTAAATAATAATGACCTTTTTTTAGTTCTTCTCTATCTATTTTAAAAGCTGGATGTCCACCTATTCCAAAAGGTAAATTTATTAGTCCTGTATTTACAACTTTATATATTGTAGTTAATTTACTTCCTTCTGTTCGGTATGTATTATATAGCTCAAATTCATAAGGATATCTTGCCAATGTATATTTATTGCTTTTAAGCACATATGAGTGAAAATTGTCAAGTTTAGTAACAGGCTCGAATTCCATATCTCTAGCAAATCCATGTTGCATAATTTCATAAGTTCTTCCACCAATTAATGTTTGGTTTTTCTTTAGCTTTCCAACAATCGGGAATAACACTGGCGAATGTCTTTTCCAATATATTTTGCCATTTTCGTCAATCACCGCTTCACCTTGGTGAATTTTTTCTTCGCCATTTATTTTAAAGCTAATTAATTCTCCACCCAATTTAGTAGTTTGCATTTGTGTATACATAGGCATTTCTCCTTTCTAAAATCTTACATATATATAATAGTGTTTTTTTATGTAAATGTCAATAGTTATAGTGCTACACTTTGCTTTAATTTTTTGTCTACAAGTTTTCTAAGTTTTGCATTTTTTTCTTCTTTTAGTCCTGAATCTTCAGTTTCTATTTTTAGTGCAACACTTTGAACAGATTTTAGCATTGGCATATCTATAAACAAATTAGTAATTTTAAATTCTGGAAGTCCATGTTGTTTTGTTCCAAAAAATTCTCCTGTTCCGCGAAGTTCTAAGTCTTTTTCTGCAATTACAAATCCATCATTTGTCTCTTGCATTATTTTCATCCTTTCCCTTGCGACTTGTGAACAATGGCTATCATATTTTAATATGCAGTATGATTGGTATTCACCCCTACCTACTCTACCTCTTAACTGGTGAAGTTGTGCCAAGCCAAACCTTTCTGCATTTTCTATTACCATTATATTTGCATTTGGAACATTTACACCCACCTCAATAACTGTGGTAGACACCAGAATATCTATATTTCCATTTTTAAAATCTTCCATTATTTTATCTTTTTCAGCTTGCTTCATTTTTCCATATATGCACTCCACCTTGTAATTAGGAAAAATTTCATTTTTATATTTTTCCGTCCATTTTTTTACTGATTTTAGTTCTTTCTTCTCTTCTTCTCCTGTTTCTTCTTTTTCTTCAACCAATGGGCAAACTACATATACTTGCCTACCTTCATCTATGTTTTTGCGTATAAAATTATTTGTTCTCTCTTCTAGCCTTTTAGTAACTGCATATGTTTCTATCTTTTTTCTATTTGGTGGAAGTTCATCAATTATAGATATATCCAAGTCTCCATATAGTATTAATGCAAGTGTTCTAGGTATTGGTGTTGCTGTCATAACTAATACATCTGGATTTTCTCCCTTGGATATAATTGCAGTTCTTTGTCTTACCCCAAAGCGGTGTTGTTCATCTGTTATAACTAGTCCAAGTTTATTAAATATAACATTTTCAGTAAGTAGTGCATGTGTTCCAATTAAAACCTCAATTGTACCATTTTCTAGTTGCTCTAATATTTCTCTTTTTTCTTTTACTTTTGTGCCTCCTAATAGCAAGCTACATTTTATTCCCAATGGTTCTAAAATTTTCTTAAATTCTTCTAAATGCTGTGTTGCTAGAATTGCAGTTGGTGCCATGACTGCTACTTGATAACCGCTTTTTACAGCTTTATATGCTGCAATCATTGCAACTACGGTTTTACCAGAGCCAACATCCCCCTGTAATAATCTGTTCATTGGTTTTGTACTTTCCATGTCTTCATCAATTTCCTCTAAAACCTTTAGTTGCGCTTTTGTTAACTTAAATGGCAATGTATTAATCACATCTGACATTTTTGCTTCTTTTTCAAAGCAAATTCCTTCTTCAAGTTCAGTTTGACCTTTTAATTCTAATAAAGCAAGTTGTAGTGTCAAGAGTTCTTCAAATACTAGCCTTTTCCTTGCCTGCAAGCGTTCTGTTTCTGATGATGGAAAATGAATTTGTTTTAAGCTTGTTTCTAAATCTTTTAAATTGTATTCTGTAAGCAAATAATTTGGTAAAGTTTCTATTAACTTTTTTTCCACCATTTTAAGTGCATTTTCTACTGCTTGCCTAATTGCTGTTTGTGACAAATGATATGTGGAAGGATATACCGGCATTATTCTTCCTGTATTTTTAAGTGTTGTTACTTCATCATATACTGGGCTTGTCATTTGCAAGTGGTTAAATTCTTTAGTTACTTTTCCAAAAAATCTATATGTTTCCCCTCTTTTTATATGCTCTCTAACATATGTCTGGTTAAACCATGTAATTGTGCATCTTCCTGTGTCATCTTCTACAATTAGTTTTAAAATTGTCATGTTTTTGCGAATACGATTTATAGATACTTCTGAAACCGCTCTTGCCTCAATTGTCACTTCATCTCCTTCTACTAAATCAGCTATCTTTTTGGTTTTAGTTCTATCTTCATACTCGCGTGGAAAATATGTTAGTAAATCTTCCAAAGTATATATTCCCAAATTATTTAATAGGGCTACTTTTGCAGGCCCTACACTTTTTACATATTGTACGTTTTGTTTTAAATCTATCATTTTTCACCTTTATTTAATAAATTTTATAAATATTTTAAATCAATTTAGGCATAAAATCAAGCTGTTAGTGAATATTGTTATATAAGAATTTTGTTAACTTAGAAAGGATGATTATAATATGAAATTAGCTGTTGTTGGTGCTACTGGACTTGTTGGCAAAACAATTTTAAAAGTATTGGAGGAAAAAAGGTTACCTATTGATGAATATGAATTTTTTGCTTCAAACAGATCTGCTGGTAAAAGAATTGTATTTTTAGGTAAGGAATATGTTGTGAAAGAATTAACTCCTAATTCTTTTGATGATGATTTTGACTATGCAATTTTTTCTGCAGGTGGCACTGTTTCCAGTAAATTTGCCCCAATCGCTGTTTCTAAAGGATGTACTGTAATTGATAATAGTAGTGCTTTTAGGATGGATAGTAGTGTTCCCTTAGTTGTACCTGAAGTAAATCCAGAAGAAATTAAAAATAACCATGGAATTATTGCAAATCCTAATTGCTCTACCATTCAAGCAGTAGTAGCCTTAAAACCATTGGATGATAATTACAAAATTAAAAGGATTGTTTATAGTACATATCAAGCTGTTTCTGGTTCTGGATATAAAGGTGTAATGGATTTATTAAGTGGTATTGAAAATTATTCAAGTATTTATGAAAATTTAAATTCAATTTCTGATTTAAATGAGCCAGAAAGCAAACATAATTATGAACTTCAAAAATTTCCTCAACCTATATTTAGCAATTGTTTGCCACATATTGATATATTTTTAGAAAATGGATATACCAAAGAAGAAGAAAAAATGATTAATGAAACAAGAAAAATATTAAAAAAACCTGAACTTGCAATCACTGCAACCACAGTTAGAGTACCTGTTTTTAATAGTCATAGTGAAGCTATAAATGTGGAATTTGAAAAAGATTTTGAAATTGATGAATTAAAAAATATTTTAAAGAATTCTCCCGGGATTATTTTAAAAGATGATATTTCAACTGAAAATTATCCTACAACTTTAGATGTTAATGGTAAAGACGAAGTATTTATAGGTAGAATTCGCAGAGATTTCAGTGTTAAATCCGGATTAAATTTATGGGTAGTTGCAGATAACCTTAGAAAAGGTGCCGCCTCAAACGCAATTCAAATTTTGGAAAAATTAATATAGTTGTATTTTTCTCCTTTTTGTGCTAAAATAATTGTTGCAAAAAGGAGGATATTATGTTAGAGCTAAAAAATATATCTTTTTTTAGAGATAATAAGCAAATTTTGAATAATATTAGTTTAAATATAGATAATAGCAAATTAATTGCTATAACTGGTCCAAATGGTTCAGGCAAATCAACTCTTGCTAAAATTATTATGGGAATTTTAAAACCTGATAGTGGCAGGATTTTATTTGATGGACAAGATATTACAGATAAAAATATTACTGAAAGAGCCAAACTTGGTATTGGATTTGCTTTTCAGCAACCTGTAAAGTTTAAAGGGCTAACTGTTAAGGATTTAATTGAGCTTGCTAGTGGCAATAATATTAAGCTTTCAGAAGCATGTGATTATTTATCAGATGTTGGATTATGTGCTAAAGATTATTTAAATCGTGAAATAAGTAGTTCCCTATCTGGCGGAGAATTAAAACGTATTGAAATTGCAATGCTTGCAGCCAAAAAGTCTAAGCTTACTGTTTTTGATGAGCCAGAAGCTGGTATTGATTTATGGAGTTTTAATAATTTAATTGGAGTTTTTGAAAAAATGCATAATGAAATTAAAGATGCCTCTATTGTAATTATCTCTCATCAAGAAAAAATATTAAATATTGCTGATGAAATTATATTATTAACTGATGGAAAAGTAGAAGCTACTGGAACAAAGCAGCAACTTTTACCACTATTAATAAAACAAACTAATAAACCTTGCAAAGTAATGGCTGATAAAGGAGGTATTTATGAGTAGTGAAATTGAAAATAAACTTGATAATATAGAAAAAAACTTACTAAAACAAGTTGCTGAAATAGAAAAAATACCTATGGGGGCATATAATATTCGTGAAAATGGCAAATCAATTTCTAGAAATACTACTGCTAATATTGATATTATAACAAAAACTGATAAGCCCGGAATTGATATTGTTATAAAGCCAAACACAAAAAATGAAAGTGTTCATATTCCAGTTATTTTAACGCAAGGTGGTTTTAATGATACTGTATATAATGACTTTTATGTTGGAGAAAATGCAGACGTAGTTATTATTGCAGGTTGCGGAATTCATAATAATACTTGTAATACATCTGAGCATGATGGTATTCACACTTTTCACCTAGCAAAAGGTGCTAAAGTAAAATATATTGAAAAACACTATGGTGAAGGTAATGGCACAGGTGATAAAATTTTAAATCCACAAACTATTCTTTACTTAGAAGAAGGTAGCAGTTTAGAAATGGAAAGTGTGCAAATTAAAGGGGTTACTTCTACTATTCGCGAAACAAAAGGTGAGCTTGGAAAAAATACTAACTTAGTTATAACTGAGAGAATTATGACTACTGATAATCAAACTGCAAAAACCATTTTTGACGTGGATTTAAATGGCGAAAATTCAAGTGTTCATGTAGCTTCACGTTCAATTGCAAGGAATAATTCTACACAAGAATTTATTTCTAATGTAAATGGAAACACAAAATGTTTTGGTCATGTGGAGTGTGATGCAATTATTATGGATAAGGCAAAAGTTATTTCCACACCAAAGATCGTTGCAAACAATATTGATGCTAGCTTAATTCATGAAGCTGCAATTCGGAAAAATTGCTGGCGAACAACTTGTTAAGTTAATGTCACTTGGCTTAACTGAAGCTGAAGCAGAAGAACAAATTATTAATGGATTTTTAAAGTAAAAAACACTATTTTAGAACCTTCTGAATATAATTATTATAAATTTATATTCGGGAGGTTTTATTTTGAAAAAAAGTTTGTTTATTGGTTGTGGTACTGCTTTGGTTACTCCTTTTGCAGATGATGGAATTAATTTTGAAGAATTAAAAAGGCTTTTAGAATTTCAAATTGAGCAAGGTGCTGATAGTATTATTGTTTGTGGCACTACTGGCGAATCTTCTACCATGTCTTTGCAAGAGAAAAAAGAAGTAATTCAGTTTACTGTTAAAACAGTAAACAAAAGAATTCCTGTTATAGCCGGAACTGGTGGAAATAATACAAAAGAAGTGATTGAACTTTCACAATTTGCCGAAAAATCTGGTGTAGATGGTTTATTATTAGTTACACCTTATTATAATAAAACTACACAGGCAGGCTTGGTTGAACATTATGAAAAAGTAGCCTCTAGTGTTACAATTCCTATTATTTTATATAATGTACCTAGCAGAACTGGCGTAAACATAGAGCCAGAAACATGTTTTTCTCTTTCTAGAATTTCAAATATTGTTGGAATTAAAGAAGCAAGTGGAAATATTTCTCAAGTTGCTAAAATTGCATATTTATGTGGAGATAATTTATGGATTTATTCCGGAAATGATGACCAAGTACTCCCTATTCTTTCTTTAGGCGGAATTGGCGTTATATCTGTGCTTTCAAATATTATGCCAAAACTTGTTCATAACATGGTTTTTGACTATTTGAGCGGTAATTTTACCTTGGCTAAAGATTCTCAAATTAAAGTAATTCCGCTTATTAATTCTCTGTTTAGCGAAGTAAATCCTATACCTATTAAGCATGCACTTAATAAAATGGGATATAGTGTTGGAACTCCAAGGCTTCCACTAGTTCCTATTTCTAAGTCCAATAAAGAAAAACTAGAAAACCTGATGAGGGAATTTAAGATTATTTCTTAATATTTTCTATATAATCTACAAATTTTCGTCATTTTATGATATAATTAAGTAAGTGTAAAAAAAAAGGGGTTTTTGTTTTATGCTAAATTATACAAGTGAAAACTCATTAAATAAACAAGATTGTTCATATTTTGAATTTATAAATATCATACAAGATTTAATAAAGCACCCAACTGTAAAGCAAATGAGGAATTATAATCAGCATGCCCAAGTTTCTTGTTATCAACACTGTATGCAAGTTGCATATTATACATATTTTATTTGTAAGAAACTTAACTTAGATTATATTTCTGCAACAAGGGGTGCAATGTTACATGATTTATTTTTATATGACTGGCATAATCATGAAAAAGTAGACAATAAATGGACTTCTAAACACGCATTTTTACATCCAAAAATTGCTTTAAAAAATGCAAAAGAAATTTTTGATTTAAATGCAATTGAGCAAGATGTAATAGTAAATCACATGTGGCCAGTTACAATTAAAATGCCAACTTATAAAGAAACTGTTGTGGTCACTTTTGCAGATAAATATAGTGCATGTAGAGAAACATTTGGACATTTTCAAAAGTTATTACATACTAAAAGAGTATATAAATACGCTTATGTATTCTTAAGTTTAGTTATTTTTAGAATTATTTAATCTTTGTTAGCATATATTAAAAGAGATAGTGTTTAAATCTATCTCTTTTTTTGTAGGGGGAATATTCATGATAAAAGTTTTAATAAATGGAATTAATGGAAAAATGGGAAAAGAAGTTGCAAGGCTAATTCCTGAAAATAAATCAATGCATTTGCTAGGTGGTTTGGACTGTAAAATGGTAAGAAGTTCAGCATACCAAGTTTTTACTGATACTAAATCAATTTTTGAAAAACCAGATATTATTATTGATTTTTCTGTGCCTGATGCCACAATTTCTATACTTCCATATTGCATACAGAATAATATTGCTTTAGTAATTGCTACTACTGGCTTTAGTGAAGATGAGCAATCAAAAATAAATGATGCCTCTAAACAAATTCCTATTTTTCAATCAGCCAATATGGCATATGAAGTAACTTTGATTAGCAATATTATTTCTGAATTATCTAAAAAATTACCTGAAGCTGAAATTGAAATAGTTGAAACTCACCATAATCAGAAAAAGGATAGTCCAAGTGGTACTGCATTAATGCTTGCAAATAGCATTAATTCCGCAAATGATAATATTTATTCTTACAATTTTAGTCGCATGCAAAAAACTGAAAAAAGAAATCCAAAAGAAATTGGATTTTCTAGTATTCGTGGGGGGAGTTCAGTCGGTGAACATTCCATATTGTTCTTTAGTCCAAATGAAACATTAGAGATAAAGCATATTGCTCATTCTCGTAGTATTTTTGCAGAAGGCAGTATCAAGGCTGCAGAGTTTTTAGCTACCAAGAAAAATTTGCATGAAGCTGGACTTTATACTATGCAAGATTTAGTATAATTAAAAAACATTTACTATTTTTAAGGCAGTCTTATCTTTGATATGCTCTAGAATAAATATGCAGTTATCCAGATTTTCAACCCCCATTGTATATTCTTTCATATCAATATCTGCCTTTAATTTAGTAAGTTCTGTTTCCACTTTTTCTAATTCATTATGCTCTATATAATATGCCATTTTTTCGTATCTTTCTTCCCACACTTTTTCTATATCTTGCATTTTATATTTTGACTTTTCTGCATCCACCTCATCCTTAGATATAATTTCTCTTAAGTTTTCAAGTTCTCCACTAATTTCATTTACAGATTTTATAGTATTATTTTGTGTTATAATATTACCTAAAATAATAACTCCTACAACTATGATACTAATAATTAATTCTTTATACATATTTTTCTCCTAGCTTTTTTCTTGACAAAAAATTTGACCTTTTCCATCATATGTCACAACCAAAGCATCTTCTGGATTAATATTAAATTTTCCTACTTCTTTTCTAAGCCATTTTTCATCTTTATTAATTTTTCTTAAATTTTCTTTCATGATTTTTCCGTCTATAACTAGGTCATATGGTATTCCTTCATAATCTGGTTCTATTCCAAAATCCGCAGGAATTGTATTTCTTTTGCTTGGTTTTTGAATAACTGTAATCTGTCCACTTGTCTCTAAAATCGCATATTCTACATCACCAATATTTACTATATTATTACCTCTTAGTCTTTCTTCTAATTCATTTATAGTAAATCTTTCCTTTTTCAAAGCTTTTTCATCAATTTTACCCCTATAAATTAAAATTGTAGGTCTTCCGCAAATTAATTCTCTAGCCTTAAAACTTTTTAAATTAATTAATGAAATAAGCAAATGCATTACCAGTAAGCCTAATATAGGAATAATACCATTTGTTATTGGTATTCCTGTGTCAGACATTGGAATTGCAGCCAAATCTGCTATCATAATCGAAATTGCGAGTTCAAATGGCTGTAATTGACCAATTTCTCTTTTTCCCATTAATCTCATTACTATTAAAACAATTATGTATAAAATGATTGTTCTAATAAATGTTATTAGCATTTAATTATCTCCTCTTTTTTAAAACATTTATTATGATTTTAAACAAAAAAATAAAATCTATTCAATTTTGAATAAATTTTTGTTTTTAGTTTATACTACAAATTAAGAAACCATGAAAAAGCATCATAGGCAATTCTTTTAAATAAGGAGGTTTTTGATATGTCAGATAGTAACACAAACACCCAAGCCAAATCTAATACTAAAGGAACAATATGGCAAATTTTAGGTAGATTAGTAACTTCTGCCATAGTTCTTGCTATTACTGCATTTTTTACACCAGGTTTTCAAATTAATGGTATTTGGACTTTAGCTATTGCAGCAATTGTTCTAACAGCTATTGATTATTTGATTACAAAATTCACTGGATTACATGCAAGTTCTTTTGGTAAAGGATTTGTAGGATTTGTTCTTTCTGCAGTCGTATTATATGTTACACAATATTTTGTAGCAGGTTATACTGTTTCTTGGATGGCAGCAATTATCGGTGCACTTGTATACGGCGTTGTAGATTACTTTTTACCTGGCGAGCAACAATAGTGTCAAATTTAGGAATTTTAATTTAATTGACATGATTGTTACTAAATGGACGCATGTTGAAGTATAACATGCGCCCGTTTCTATTATTTTTGTATGCTATTATTTAGTACCTATCTGTTTCTTTAATTATTTTAAATAATCTTTCATTTTTATAGATTCTTTCCCTTCCTATTTTTTCAGACGTTAAGAATCCTAGTTGTACTAATGTATCGAGATATTTTTGAGCTGTTTTATCAGAAACTCCTAATTGTTTTTGAATATATGGAATTTTGGTGTAAAATTCGAAAAATAAAGCTTCTAGTAATTCTTTTGAATATAATTTTGTGTTATCCCTTAGTTCATGTTTCATAGTTACTATTTCATCTCGTATTTTGTTTATTATGCCAATTGTTTCTTCTGCCATTTCTTCTATTCCAACCAACATATATATAATCCATTCTTCAAAATTTTCTGTTTCTCTTGTCCTCTCAAATAAATCATAATATTGTATTTTATTTCTAATTATGTATTTACTTATTATATAAATGCCGGAAGTTTTTTTATTTTTCTTCCTGTATTATATTGCGTTAAAGAATATGCTATTTTCCCTTATTCCAGCCTTCTTTATTGGTTTGCCTTTGTCTTGCAATTCCTAAACTTTCTGATGGTACATCTTCTGTAATTGTAGAGCCTGCTGCTATTAGTACATGGTCCCCAATTGTAACTGGTGCTACTAAATTTACATTAGAACCTATAAAGCAATTATCTCCAATTTTTGTTTTATGCTTATTTTTTCCGTCGTAATTACATGTAATTGTTCCACAACCAATGTTACATTTTTTACCAATTTCGCAATCTCCCATATATGATAAGTGTGGCACTTTAGATCCTTCACCAATGATTGCTTTTTTAATTTCCACAAAGCTTCCAACTTTAACTTTGTTTGCAAGCTTGCACCCTTCACGAATATATGCATTTGGTCCAATATTACAGTCTTCACCAATTACCACGCCTGACTTTATTGTAGTATTTGGGTGAATTACTGTATCTATTCCAATTTCTACATCATCATAAATATATGTAGAATTAATGTCTTCTATGGTAACACCATTATTCATGTGCATTGTGTTAATACGTATTCTTAAAATTCTTGCAAGCATTTCTAATTGGGCTTTTGTATTTAAGCTTAAAATTTCTGTATTATCTTCTACTAAAACTCCACCTATTTTAAAGTCTTTTGTGCTAAACATTTTTATTACATCTGTTAAATAATATAGTCCTATACTGCTTTTTTGTAGTTTACCTATAATTTCTAATAATTTTGAAATTTCAAAACAATATAGCCCACTATTTACTTCTAAAATATTTTTTTGTGCTTCTGTTGCTTCTTTTTCTTCTATAATTTCAGTAATTTTACTATCAGTCCTTATAATTCTTCCATATCCAGTTGGCTCACTTATAATTCCTGTCAATATAGTTGCTGCTTCTTCTTCATTTATAGATTTTTCCACTAATGTTTTTATAGTATCTGGTGTAATAAGTGGAATATTGCCATTTGCAATAAGAACTCTACCTTTTTTATCTTTCAAATATTCTGTAGCTTGCATAATTGCATGACCTGTTCCTAAGCATTTTTCTTGATGAAGATATGTAACTTCATCTTTTAAAATACTTTCTATTTCTTCTTTGTTCTCTCCTACAATAACTGCAACTTCTTCAATTCCTGCTTTTTTTATGCTGTCTACTACTCTTTTTATAACTGCCTTTCCATATAATTCTTGAGCCAATTTAGATTTTTTTGACTTCATTCTGTTATCAACACCTGCTGCCATTACTAAACCAATAACATTTTCCATTTT
>CALXUZ010000033.1 GCA_944391825.1 uncultured Clostridia bacterium
ACCGTATCAACCGCACTCCGGTCTTCAGCTATTCCTACGGTGGTTGCAGGCTCACACTTTATGTAAAGTAGCACTGAGCAGTGTAAGAGTTGACATAATATTAGACAAAAAGAAAAAATTTAGAAATATAGGGATTGCGCTTAAGGTACTCCCCGTGTGGGAGTACCGTGCAATCAATACTTTATTGTTGGCATTGTAAATGCCACAAGAAAGTATTAACTTGCGTGGTATACCACTTGCGTGGTATATATTTTTTTTTCAAAAAATATATACCAAAGAAAGGAGTAGATATACCATGAAATTTTTAAAGATAGTAGAAGAAATACAAAATAAAAAGGAAAATATAGATTATTTAATACTAGTACACTGCGGAGTATTCTTTTATGCAATAGGTAAAGATGCAGTATTTTTAACTGAACACTTTGGATTAAATAATATATGTATTACAAAAAACGTTTGTAAATGTGCAATATCAGTAGTAAAAATAGATAAATTCATACACAAACTAATATGTAAAAATATATCTGTGGCTATATATGATTATTATCCACAAAAACAAGGGAGAAAAAGACAATATGAACTTTTAAAAAGAATAGTATTATCCCCAGTATCAGAAAATAGAAAATGCTTAGATTGTGAAAAATGTTCTTGGAATTTTAAACAAAAAAATAATTCAATAGAAGAAAAAATTTTAACGATTAAAAATTTATAAAATGGAAGAACAAGAATTAATATTAATTCCAAAAGTAGAAAAATATTTGGAATATATGTTAAATTTACTAATTAAGCTTCCAAGAACAGAAAAATTTAGTATAGGTAATGAATATAAAATATCTATGTATGAAATGTTAAAAAATGTAATGTATATAGTAAAAATTGATGAAAACAGAAGACTATACTATATTGATAAAATAGACGTAGAGTTAAATTGTCAAAGGATTTTTTTACGAATTATGGTGAAAAATAGATGGATAGACGAAAATAAATTCAAAATAGCAATGACATTAATTTCAGAAATAGGAAAGCTAGTAGGGGGACTTATAAAATACTATGCCAAGAAGAATAAGAAATGAATATGATAAAAAATTGACTTATGACAATTTAATGAAAGCCCATGTTTTAAGCAGAAAAGGTAAAGGTTATAGACGAGAAATAATTTTATTTTCATTAAAACAAGAAGAATATATTATGTGGCTTTATGAAAAGCTAAAAACAGGAACATATAAACACGGGGGATATAGTATATTTTATGTGACAGAACCAAAACTAAGAAAAATAGAAAAGAGTAGATATATAGATAGGATAGTACACAGATGGGTAGTAGATAATTTTTTGAAGGAATATTTTGAAAAAAGTTTTATATATAACTCATATGCATGCATAAAAAATAGAGGTATGCACAAAGCTTGTTTAGATGTTCAAAAAACAATGAAACATTGTAAAATAGTATGGGGCAATTACTATATATTAAAAATGGATATTAGAAAATATTTTGATAATATAAATAAAGATATATTATTTAAAATATTAAAAAGAAAAATAACAGATAAAAAACTATTATGGTTATTAAAAGAAATAATTTATTCTAATTGCACAAAAGAAGAATTAGAAAATACAAAAGCAATAAGAAAAGGACTGCCTATAGGAAATTATACTTCACAATTATTTGCCAATATATATTTAAATGAATTGGACCAATATATAAAACATGAATTAAAAATAAGGTACTATTTTAGGTATTTAGATGATAGTGTGTTATTTGTAAAAACAAAAGAAGAAGCAAAAGAAATGCTAAAGAAAATACGAAATTTTTTAGAGAAAAATTTGGAATTGGAATTAAATGAAAAAACACAAATATTTAAAAGTAAGCAAGGAGTGAATTTTTGTGGGTATAAGATAAATGAATATAGGTTAAAAATACGAGATAGAGGAAAAAGAAAACTAAGGAAGAAGATTAAAGAAGTAAAATATGAAATAAAAAATGGAAACTTAACAAGCAAAGAAGCAAAAAGGTATTTAGCGGGGTATATGGGATATGTACATTATGCCAATATATATAATTTGGCTAATAAGTATTTTTATTTAGAATAAGTTAAAATGCCAAGAAAAATAAAATATTTCAATGTAAAATAAAAAATAGGGATAAATCAAAAGGCCAACAACACCAACAATCGTGTTAATCGTCGGTGGCAATTACAACAATTCTGGTTCCAACAATCCGGCTTCTAACCGCAACAACAACAATCCGAACAACAGCAATTCCAACAATCGGTTGCCGCTCCACACTCTAATACAATATCCAGATAGTATATTTTACGGAATATATTCAGAGATAGTATTAGTATTAAAGAGATTTATTCCTTCCGAAATAGTAGTATTAAATGGTAGTGCTACTAAAATAGGTAAAAATGAATCAATAAAATTTATATTAGTAGATTTTAAGTTATATTAATTTAAAATAGAATATATAAATTTTATGCTTATTAAAGTGCTTTAAATTTGCAGAACAAATTTAAGATTTTGATTAATTAAGTAGAGTTGTAATTTCTATAAAATTTAATTAAATAATATAAAAAATAATTTGAAATAAATGGGGCAATAATTTATATGATAAATTTATGTTTTTTAAGTGGAAAAGTAATAAATGAAATAGATTTAAAGTTTGTATATAACAGCCAAAAAAGAAGCTTAGATAAAAAACATACTTCCATTGTTAAAATTGAGTTAAAATTACAGGATGAGCAAGTAATACAGCTACATGCATATAACGAAATGGCAGACTATGTGTTTAGATATATTAAGAAGGATGATTATATATTTGTGCAGGGAGAAGTAAAAGGTAGCCATGTGGTATTAATGAATTACTTTTGCAAAACTACTTGAAAAATTGAAATAAAACATATATAATCATAGCAGACAACAAATTGCAAAGAAAAAATTGGAAGGAGAGATTTTAAATGAACATTAGAATAGTAGGAAAAGAGCTTAAAGCAACAGATGCAATTAAAGACTATATTAGCAAAAAATCAGAAAGATTAATAAAATATTTTGGAGATGAATTTGATGTAACAGCAACAATTAAAACAGAAGGTGGAATGCAAGTTGCAGAAATGGATGTAAAAACACCAACAGAAAGATTTAGAGCAGTTACAGCACATAGGGACTTATATGCTTCTATAGATAAAGATATTGATATTTTAGAAGGTCAAGTTAGAAAAATGAAAACCAAAAAAGACCAACAAAATATGACTGAATCTATTAGAAACAAAGAAATGTCAAGAGAAGTAGAAGAACACCCAGTAGAAGGAGAAATTATTAAAACACTATATTATGAAATCAAACCACTATCTCCAGAAGATGCAAAACTAAAACTAGAAGAAAAACCACAGGATAGATTTTTGACATTTATAAATATTGAAACTGGAAAAGTAAATGTAATTTATCGCTTAAAAGATAATAGTAATTATGGTTTGGTAGAGCCAGAAGATTAAAAATTTTAAAAGAAACCTGCTTAAATATGTAATCTAAACAGGTTTCTTTTTTGTTTTAAAAAAACAAAACTATAAAATAGAATAACTATTTCATTTGGTTTTCAGCTTGTTGAATTAACTTTTTAACCATTTGACCACCGATTCTACCAGCGTCTCTTGAAGATAAATCTCCGTTATAACCTTGTTTTAAGTTAACACCAACTTCACTAGCTACTTCATATTTGAATTTGTTAAGAGCTTCTTTAGCTTCTGGAACTACAGAACGATTGCTGTTATTGTTTGCCATATCTTTCACCTCCTAGAATGTGATTCTTCTTTTGAAAAAACTATATTTGCTTTTTCATTATTTATAATGTGCGAATAAACATAAAATAAACTGGTAATTTTTGTTATAAATATAAATTTCAAAATTAATAGCCATTGACAAGCTTTGACAAAAAAGCTTATAATATTTTTGTTTTAAATGTATAAAAAAATAAAGTTAATAAATAATAAAATTAATTAGGAGACTAAAAATGTATAAATTAGTGGCAATTGATATTGATGGAACTTTGTTAGATACTTATGGACAAATTCCAAATGAAAACAAAGAAATAATTAAAAAAACTATTGAAAAAGGTGTAGAAGTAGTTTTGACTTCTGGAAGAGGACCTGCATCTGTTAAAGATTTGGCAGAAGAAGTTGGAGCAAATCATTATGCAATATGCGGTAATGGTTCAGTGATTTATGATTTTAATCAAAAAAAGACAATATATGAAAACTATTTAGATAAGAAAAAAGTATTACAATTAATTAAAATATGTGAAGAAAATAGCATCTATTATTGTCTATACACAGAAGATAGCATAATTACAAAATCATTGAATTATAACACTTTATATTACCATCATGAAAATAATAGAAAACCGGATAGCAAAAAGACAAAAATTAATATAATAAAAGATATATATCAGTATGTTCTGGAGAGAAAAGAAGAAGATTATAGCAAATTAATGATTTGTGATAATAATACAATAATATTTAAAAGTATTACAAATAAATTAAAACAAGTAAAAAATATTGGAGTATTAGATGTTGCGCATATGTCTAGGAAGATGATAAAAAATGGTACAGAAGAATATGCTTTGGAATATTACTATACTGAAATAACAAGCCAAAATGTAAATAAATGGAGTGCTATTAAATATTTAATTTCAAAAATAGGAATAAAACCAGAAGAGGTTATGACGCTTGGAGATAATGTAAATGATGAGACAATGCTTAAAAATGCAGGACTTGGAATTGCAATGGCAAATAGTGCGCCATATATACAAAAAATTGCAAAAGAGGTAACATTAAGTAATAATGAAGCAGGTGTTGCAAAAGCAATTAAAAAACATATTTTAACTGAATAAAAAATTCGAAAATACGCAAAACTAAATTTAGAATAGTTATGCGTATTTTGCGCTTTATGGAGGTTAGGTTTCTATGAATAAAAATGATAAAGCAGGAACTGGAAATATGAAATTAAGCAAAAAAATAGAAATGGAAAATAATCATAAATCTCAGATGGAAGAATTAAAGGGAGAAATAAATAACATGGAAAGTGAAGAAGATGTTACTAAATATGGAGAGTTTGTTTCTTCGTATTTTGCTTGGCTTACACTGGATAAGCAGAAAAGTAAGGCTAAAAAAATGGAGAAAATGACTTAATTATAAATAGTTTAATCTCCACAATTATATTATAACGCTTGTCCTTGCTGTCGCCTTCCGTCCGCATGTCAAAAATAAATTTTTGACATGGGCTCAAGTGGTTGGAAGGCTCTAGAACTACGCTAACGCTCCGCCTGCGCGGACCGCACTTTTATAATATAATTGTGAAGATTAGAAATTTAGTTAATCTAAAAAAAATGGTAAAAGTTTTGACTTTTACCATTTTTTGTAGTATAATAGTATTGTGGTTTAAGAATAGACTTTGCCTTTCTTAACTAACTAATATTTATAATTTTGCAAATAGAAAGGAGGAGCTTACATGTTTAATGTAGGTGATAAAATAGTATATCCAATGCACGGAGCAGGAACAATTGATGCCATAGAAGAAAAAAATATTCTAGGTGAAAATCAAGCTTATTATGTGATTAAAATGCCTGGAGAAGTTAAAGTAATGGTTCCAACAGCAAAAGCAGAAGAAATCGGAGTAAGAAGTGTTATAAATAAAGATGAGGCTGAAAAAGTTATTTCTGTTTTAGGAGAAGATGAAACAGAAATGTCTCAAAACTGGAACAAAAGATATAGAGATAATATGGAAAAAATGAAAAGTGGAAGTGCATATGAAATTGCAGATGTAGTTAGAAATTTAGCATTTAAGCAAAAAGAAAAAGGTCTATCTACAGGCGAGAAAAAAATGCTTTCTAATGCAAAACAAATTTTAGTTAGTGAACTTGTTTTGGCAGAACATGCATCACAAGAAGAGGTTGAAGAATTAATAGATAATAAAATAAATTTATCATTTAATGAGTATAGAATGCCACATGAAGAAATTGATTTAAATGCAAATGTGGTAAACAAATTTATACCATTTGATGAAACAGAAAGTAATGCAAATTTGTAAATACATAAATAAAACCTAAGAAAAAATGATTGCTATAATAAATAGTAGCAGTCATTTTTTTGCACAGAAAATATTGTCAAATTATGTAAAGGATTTATTTGTTTTATGTCGAATTTATATATAAGAAGGTAGTTAAAATTGGTAAGATATAGTGATGAATTAATAGATGAAATAAGAAATAGTAATGACATAGTAGATGTAATATCAAAATATATTACATTAAAAAGAAGTGGGAGAAACTTTTTCGGGTTATGTCCTTTCCATAAAGAAAAATCCCCTTCTTTTGCTGTTTCACCAGATAAGCAAATATTCCATTGTTTTGGTTGTGGAGCAGGTGGAAATGTTATTCATTTTATTAGTAAAATTGAAAATTTGTCATTTAGGGAAAGCTTAGAACTATTAGCCAATAGGGTAAATATTGAGCTTCCAACATTACAAAATAATGAAGATGATAAAACACTTAAATTAAAATCAAAAGTATATGAAATAAACAAAATTGCTGCGGAATTCTATCACGAAAATTTATATAAGCCGACTTCAAAAATTGCACAAGAATATATAAAAAAAAGAAAGCTTGATAATCGTACATTAAAAGCGTTTTCAATTGGTTATGCAGGGAATTTTGATGAGTTATACAAAATACTAAAATCAAAAGGCTATACAGAAGAAGAAATGCTAGCTTCTAGCTTAGTTAAAAAGTCAGCTGATGGAAGATATATGGATAGCTTCAGAAAAAGGCTTATGTTTCCAATTCAGGATGTAAGAGATAGAGTAATAGCTTTTGGAGGCAGAGTGCTTGATGACAGCAAGCCCAAATATATAAACTCACCAGAGAATATTGTATATAGCAAGGGAAGAAACTTATTTGGTCTAAATGTAGCAAGAAAACATGAGACAAAAGAAATTATTATTGTAGAAGGATATATGGATGCAATTTCTCTTTATCAAAGAGGCATTACAAATGTTGTGGCATCACTTGGTACAGCGCTTACAGAAGCTCAAGGAAGACTACTAAGAAGGCACAGCGAAAAAATAATTCTGGGATATGATGCAGATGGTGCAGGACAAGCTGCCATATTAAGAGGGATGGAAATTTTGCAGAATATGGGCTGTGATATAAGAGTATTGCAGATAGAAGGTGCAAAAGACCCTGATGAATATGTTACTAAATATGGACCAGAGAGATTTCAAAAATGTGTAGAAAATGCAATTTCTTTAGTAGAGTTCAAAGTAAAAATGCTAAAAAAGGATTTGAATTTGGAAGTGACAAGTGACAAAATTAAATTTTTAAATGAAATTGCAAAAATTTTAGCAAAAGTAACAAACCAAATGGAAAGAGAAATTTATATAGAAAAATTATCAAGGGATTACCAAATTTCAAAAGAGGCAATACAAGCAGAAGTGAACAAAATTATGTATGCAAATAGTTCTGGCGGAAAAAAACTAGAAAAACCAGTCCGTACATATAAAGTAAATAATTTGCAAGAAAGCACGCAAGTTTCAAAAGACATTTTAAAAAGAGAAAATATGGTAATTTATTTATTAATGAATTCACCCGAAAAAACATATGAAAAATTAAAAAATGTGGTAAATAGCCAAAATTTTCAAGATAAAATAAATGCACAAATTTTAGGAAAATTGTATGAAGAATTAGAAAAAGGAAATAGTAATATTAGTCAAATATTAAATCACGAACAAGACGAAAATTTAGTAAACCGTTTAACAGAGATTATGGCATATGATTTTGAAATTACAGATATGGATAAAGCTGCAGAAGATTTAGTTGTAATATATGAAAAAGAAAAATTAGTGCAAAGAAGAAATGAAATTCTAAAAAGCTTAGAAAATGCAACTAATGAAGATGCAAGAAAACTAGAAAATGAATTAAATGAGGTAATTTTAAAATTAGCCAAAATAAAATAAGTTTAAAATCTGGGAAAGGAATGAAACTAAAATGAAAAAAAATGAAAAAGATGAACAAATAATAGACGAAAAGAAAAAAGCAAAAAATAAATCAGAAAATAAAGAAGAAATAAAAGTAGAAGAGAAAAAAGAAAAGAAAGTTACTAAAACAGAAAATGAAACTGAAAAGGAAGAACCAAAAAAGAAAGAGACTGAGCAACCCGAAGAAGAATTACAAGATATTAGCAAGGAAAAAGTAGAAAATATCTTAAAAAAAGCAAAAGAAAAAGGAAAAATGACATATGGAGAGCTTGCTCAAGAACTAGAAAATACAAATCCAGACCAAATAGATAAGGTTTTTGATGCTTTTGAAGATTTAGGCGTTGATGTTCTAAAAAATGATGATTTGGATGCTGAGCCAGATTTAGAAGATTTACAAGATGTAGAAGATATTAAATTAGATGAAATAGATTTAAGCAATATAGAAGGTGTAAGTGTTGATGACCCTGTAAGGATGTATTTAAGGGAGATAGGCAAAATACCACTTTTAACATATGACCAAGAGTTAGACTTGGCAAAGAAAATTTTAAAAGGTGATGAAGAAGCAAAACAAAGATTAACAGAATCAAACTTAAGGTTAGTAGTAAGTATAGCAAAAAAATATGTGGGAAGAGGTATGCTGTTTTTAGACCTCATCCAAGAAGGAAATATGGGACTTATTAAGGCTGTAGAAAAATTTGACTATACTAAGGGGTATAAATTTAGCACCTATGCAACATGGTGGATTAGACAAGCTATAACAAGGGCAATTGCAGACCAAGCAAGAACCATACGTATACCAGTTCATATGGTTGAAACTATTAATAAATTAATTAGAACTTCAAGGCATTTATTACAAAAAAATGGTCGTGAGCCAACACCGGAAGAAATTGCAAAAGAAATGGAAATATCAGTTGAAAAAGTGATGGAAATTCAAAAAATAGCACAAGATCCAGTATCTTTAGAAACTCCAATAGGCGAAGAAGATGATAGCCACTTAGGAGACTTTATTCAGGATGAAGATAGCCCTGCACCACAGGATTCAGCAGCATATACATTGCTTCGCGAGCAATTGGATGAAGTAATGGATACTTTAACACCAAGGGAAGCTAAAGTATTAAAGCTAAGGTTTGGCTTAGAGGATGGAAAGGCAAGAACTTTGGAAGAAGTGGGCAGAGAATTTATGGTAACTCGTGAGAGAATTAGACAAATTGAAGCAAAGGCTTTAAGAAAACTAAGACACCCAAGCAGAAGTAAGAAATTAAGAGATTACATGAACTAATTTTGTCACTGCGGGCGAAGAGTTTTGGGCAACTTTCTCTGTAATTATATATCCTCACAATTGTATTATAACGTTTGTCCTTGCTGTCGCCTTCCGTCCGCATGTCAAAAATAAATTTTTGACATGGGTAAAGTGGTTGGAAGGCTCTAGAACTACGCTAACGCTCCGCCTGCGCGGACTGCACTTATATAATACAATTGTGAGGATTTAGTAATTTTACTATTTTTTGATTGCCCAAAACTCTTCGCCCACAGTGACGGTTATTGATAACTAAAACTTGATTTTCGGAAGGAAATATGCTATAATGTACATGTATTGGAAAAAATAACCTATATGGAGGTGAAAATTCTTAAAAGAAATTTTAAGAAGAAAACATGAAATTAAAAGAAAGATTAAGTCATTTTTGGAACGACACATTGGGTGTTGATTGCGAAGAAGAAATAGATATTGAAAACAGTCAAAGACCAGAAGATAAAGAATTAAAACAAGCTTTAGAAAAAGTATCAGAATTAGAGAGAAAATATAGAATTTCTAATTCTTCTAATGGTGGAAAAAATGCTGGTAAAAAGATTGTAGAAAAAGTAGATGTAGATAATGCAAAAGCTACTGAAAAAGCAGAAAAGAAGGTTGAACAACAAAAGACAGTGGATGAGAGAGAAGAAAGATAAAATATGATAAAAGAAAAAAGTTCGCAAAATGGCTTTTTTCTTTTATTTCTATTGACAAATTGCTTTATACGTTTTATAATAATAAACGTACTTTGCAAAAATGCACAAATAAATGGCGAGATAGCTCAGCTGGCTAGAGCAACCGGTTCATACCCGGTAGGTCGTGAGTTCGAGTCTCACCCTCGCTACCACGTCGCAGCTAGCTTATTAAAGCTAGCTTTTTTTAAGACAGGGAGGGCATTTATGCTAAAATTAAAGAATATAACCAAAACATATATAACTGGAAACGAGAAGGTAGAAGCACTAAAAGGAATTAACATAGAATTTAGAAAATCTGAATTTGTTTCAATTTTAGGGCAAAGTGGCTGTGGAAAAACCACTTTATTAAATATTATAGGTGGATTAGATAGATATACAAGTGGTGACCTAATAATAGACGGAAAATCAACAAAAGAATTTAAAGACAGAGACTGGGATAGCTATAGAAACCACAGTATAGGATTTGTGTTCCAGAGTTATAACTTAATTACCCATCAAACTGTACTTTCAAATGTAGAGCTTGCATTAACAATATCAGGTGTATCTAAAAAAGAAAGAAGAGAAAGGGCAATAAAAGCCTTAGAAGAAGTTGGGTTAAAGGATCAAATACATAAAAAACCAAACCAATTATCTGGTGGGCAAATGCAAAGGGTTGCAATAGCAAGAGCATTGGTAAATAACCCAGAAATAATACTAGCAGATGAACCAACAGGTGCACTTGACACCAAAACTAGTATGCAAGTTATGGATATTTTAAAAAGAATTTCAAAAGATAAATTAATTATAATGGTTACACATAATGCAGAACTAGCAGAAAAATATTCTAGCAGAATTATAAAAATTCTAGATGGGAAAATTACTGATGATTCAAACCCAATAAAAGAAGAAAAAGAGGAAGAGAAACCTGAAAATAAAAATCTTAAAAAAACTTCAATGAAATTCTTTACAGCCATTAGATTAAGCTTAAATAATTTAATGACTAAAAAAGGAAGAACAATTTTAACAGCATTTGCAGGCTCAATTGGTATAATTGGAATTGCACTAATATTATCTTTATCAAGTGGAGTGCAAAACTATATAAATAGAGTACAAGAAGAAGCATTAACATCATACCCATTAACAATAGAAGAAACTGCAATGGATATTAGCTCATTTATAACAGAAGAATCAACCCAAATGATACAAAGTAGCACAAGTGATTATTCAGATACTAATAAAATATATTCTAATAATACAATGACAAATACATTATCGCTTTTAGGTACAAAGGCACAAACAAATAACTTGGAGAAATTTAAAGAATATATAGAAGAAGGAAATAGTAATATAAAGGATTACACAACAGCAATAAACTATGAATATAACTTGAATTTACAACTATATAAAGCAGACACCAGAGATGGAGTAGTTAGGGTTAACCCAAATACTGTATTAGAAAAAATTGGCTTAGAATCAGGTGGAATGCAAGCAACTATTTCTTTTAATGATGTGTGGAGTGAGATGTTTGAAAACGATGAAATAAATAGTAAGATGTATGAAGTTGTTAGTGGTAAAATGCCTGAAAAATATAACGAAGTTGTGCTATTAGTAGATGAGAATAATAAAATAAGTGACTATGTTCTATATGCTTTAGGAATAAAAGACCAAGACGAACTAGAAGAAATGTACGAAAAAATACAAGATGGAGAAGAAATAGAAACAGAAGTTACAAGTTATGATTATGATGAATTAATAGGGCTAAAATATAGGCTATTATTAAACACAGATTACTACGACAAAGTAGATGAAATTTGGGTTGATAAATCAGAAGATGAGGAATACTTAAAAGAAAAATTAGAAGATGCAGAAGAAATAGAAATTGTTGGAATAGTAAAAGTAAGTGATAGTTGGAATGGAAGCACAAGCTTAACTGGTGGAGTACTATACACAGATGACTTAGAAAAACATGTAATTGACAAAATAAACAAAGCAGAAATAGTAAAAGAGCAAAAAGAAGAACCGGAGGTAAATGTTATTACAGGTTTAGAATTTTCTGATGAAGAATTTAGCATGGAAAATTTAAGTAATGAGCAAAAAATGTATTTACAATCATTATCACCAGAAGAGCTTGCAGATATAATTTCAAAATATAGGGAGCAAGCAGAATCCACATATGAAAGTGTTCTTTCAGAACTAGGATCAGTAGACTTAGAAAAACCAACAGCAATTAATATATATGCAAAAGACTTTGAAGCAAAAGAGCAAATAAAACAAATTATTGAAAACTACAATGAAGAACAAAGGAATAGTGGAAATGAAGCAAATGTAATAACATACACGGATTTAGTAGGATTGCTTATGAGTTCAATAACACAAATTATAGATATAATAAGTTATGTGCTAATAGCTTTTGTATCAATATCATTAGTTGTTTCTAGTATCATGATAGGAATTATAACATATATATCAGTACTAGAAAGAACAAAGGAAATAGGAATTTTAAGAGCAATTGGTGCTTCTAAGAAAGATATTTCAAGAGTATTTAATGCAGAAACTTTAATAATAGGGTTAGTTGCAGGATTACTTGGAATTGGTATAACATTATTATTAAATATTCCAATAAACCTTATTATACAAGCAATTGCAGGAGTAAGTGGAATAAGCAGTTTACCTTGGGTTGGTGGAACAATATTAGTAGTAATTAGTGTTGTTTTAACAATGATAGCAGGCTTAATACCAGCAAGTATAGCAAGCAAAAAAGACCCAGTAGAATCATTAAGAGTGGAATAAAAACTATTCCACTCTTCTTTCATTTCTTGAATTTCCACACATTTTTTCATATTCTTTGCATTTTATTTTATATTCCAATTGCTGTGTTAAGTATCTGTAGTACATATATGCTTGTTCATATTGTGCAATAGGGTTAAACATATTTGGGTCGCCCATAATTGGATCATAGCCCATATCATAATTCATATATGGTGGAAAGTTATAGTTTTGCTCGTTTTTATCCATAATACCAATCCCTTCAATTATATCATTACATTTTATTCAAAAAAAATTAAACTATGTCACTGAGGACGGAGATTTTTGAGAATTTACATATAAATTGCATGACCTACAATTGCACTTTCATAATACAATTGTAGGTCATTATATTACTGGAAAAGATTCTTTAAAAATCTCAGTCCTCAGTGACATTGTTGAATAAAATTAAATAAATTTGCAAAAATAATGTAATAATATTGACATTTTGTATTACAATGTAGTACAATATAAAAGAGGAGTTGATAAAAATGACTATTTCAGTTAGATTAAGTGATAAAGATACAGAATTAATAAAAACTTATGCGGAGATTAACAATATTTCTTTGTCAGATTTAATAAGAAATGCAGTATTAGAAAAAATAGAAGATGAATATGACTTAGAGTGCTATAAAAAAGCAGTAGAAGAATATAGGAAAAACCCAAAAACCTATACTATGGAAGAAGTTAAAGAGGAGTTGGGCTTAAAATGAAATATAAAGTTGTATTCTCAGAAAAATCAAAAAAACAATTAAAGAAATTAGACAGACATACTGCAGCATTAATAATTGGATGGCTAGAAAAAAATATTGAAAATTGTGAAAACCCAAGAATACATGGAAAAGGCTTAGTGGAAAACAGGTCTGGCCAGTGGCGATATCGTATAGGAGATTATAGGATAATATGTGAAATTAATGATGAAGAAGTTATAGTTTTAGTATTAGAAGTTGGTCATAGAAAAGAAATATATAATAAATAAAAAGTAATATGCCTAAAATCTCCGTCTACAGTGACGCATATTATCATAAATTAAATTGTAAAAATTAAATGAATTGTAAAGCAAGAAATGTGTAAAAAGCTGCAAAAATACCTTGCAATAACTTACCAAAAGTATATTTTTTTATAGATAATCCATTTTTACTAACAATGCTAAAAACTTGTAATAATACAGAAAATCCACCAAAGCCTAATAAAAATGCACATAAAATTATATTAATAGAAAGATTTGATACATAAGTGCTTGCAACTAAGCTGACACCATTTGTAAGTTCTACAATGCCAGAAAAAAGAGGCTTTATTATTTCAATTGGTATGCCAATTATAGAAAAAAATGGTGCTAAAATATTAGATAATCCATCAAATATATGACTTTGATTAAGCATAGAAATAATAACAGAAAACATAACTACAAATCCACCAATCATTAAAATGGTAGAAGTAGCACTTTTTATACTATTTCCCAAGACTTCACCTAAAGAAGAGAAGGAAAGACTTTTAGATTCAGTATTAAACTTCTCAATTTTTGAAACTTTTTTAAATTCATGTTTTTTATTATTGCAAGCATATTTTTTTCTTTTAGAAATCAAATTAAGAAAAATACCAACACTAATACATGCTAAAATATGTGTAATAAACAATAATATGCCAATACTAGTATTTCCAAATAAAGTAATACCAACAGTACCAATAATAAATAAAGGACCAGAATTATTTGTAAAAGCAAGCATCCTTTCTGCCTCTTCTTTGGTACAAATTCCTTGTTCCATAAAATTAGAAACAATTTTTGCACCAACAGGATATCCAGAAATTAGCCCCATAATAAAGGCAAAAGCACCTTCACCAGGCACACCAAATAAAGGTCTCATAATTGGTGATAACCATTTACCTAAAAAGGAAACTACATTTGTATAGTTTAGCATTTCTGTTGCTACGAAAAAAGGAAATAGAGAAGGAATAACAGCAGTAGCCCATAATATAAGCCCGTTTTTTGCAGCAGTCAAATTAGTTTGAGAAAATAAAACTAAGCAAATAGTAAAAATACAAAACAAAATAGATAAACCATTTCTTTTTAACGAATATACCCATATTTTAACTTTATTTCTTGATTTAAAGCCATTTGAAACGGCGTAAGAATCTCTTAACATACTAGTTCACCTATAAACTATTATATTTTGGCATAATATATATATTCGTAAAATGTTGATTTTTTAAGAACTGGGTTAGCAAAGAAAACAAAAATAATTCTGAATTTGTATAGATTTTTCCTAAAAAATATATTATAATTTTATATAGAGTTAAACATTTAGTATAAATAGAAGTCAACAAGGAGAATAATGAATCTTTTAATTGAAGAATTAGAGCAAAATGAAAAATTTAAAGAATTAGCAGAACAAATTCTAGAAAAAAA
>CALXUZ010000034.1 GCA_944391825.1 uncultured Clostridia bacterium
CCCACACATTTTCCATTATCTAACACCAAAATTTTATCTGCGTTCATAATTGTTCCTATTCTTTGTGCTACAATTAATGTTGTTGCATTTTTGGTGTATTTTTTAAGTTCCTTCCTTAAAACGCTATCTGTTTTATAATCTAATGCTGAAAAACTATCATCAAAAATGTATATTTCTGGGTCTCTTGCTATTGCTCTTGCAATTGATAATCTTTGTTTTTGCCCGCCAGATACATTTGTACCACCTTGCGCAATATGTGTATCATATTTATCATCCATTTTTTCTACAAATTCTTTTGCCTGTGCTACTTCTATTGCTTCTTTTATTTTTTTATCTGTAATTTCACCTTTTCCATTTTCTCCATATGATACATTTCCGCTTACAGTATCATTGAAAATTACTGCTTTTTGTGGCACATATCCTAATTTGTCATGCAAAAATTCTTGTGTGTAGTCTTTTACATTTACTCCATCTACTAAAACTTCGCCCTCTGTCGCATCATAAAATCTTGGAATTAAATTGATTAATGTGGATTTTCCGCTTCCTGTTGAGCCTATAAAGGCAACTGTGTCTCCCTTATTTGCCTTAAACGAAATGTTTTTTAGAACATATTCTTCTGCATCAGGATATTTAAAAGATACATTTTTAAATTCCACAGTTCCCTTTTCTCCTGTTGTATCTGTGTTTATTTTTCCATCTTTTATAGTAATATCTGTATCTAACACCTCATTAATACGGTTAGCAGATACTGATGCACGTGGTAGCATCATAAATATCATTGCAAGCATTAAAAATGACATTATTACCTGCATTGCATATGAGCTAAATACTACCATATCGCCAAACAATGGTAATTTATCTGCCATAGCTGCATCTTTTATTAAATATGCTCCTATAAAATAAATTCCCAATGTTAAAAAATACATTATTAAATACATTACTGGTGAAAGTACTGCAAAAGCTTTTTGGTTAAATAATTGCTGTTTCGTCAGTCTATTATTTACTTCTTCAAATTTATCTTCTTGATATTTTTCTGCATTAAAAGCCCTTACTACACGTATACCTGTTAAATTCTCACGTGTTACACCATTAATTTTATCAATTAATTTTTGTACTATTTTGAATTTTGGCATTATAATAACCATTAAAGTTACGATAACTCCAAGTAAAATTACAACTCCAACTGCTGTAAGCGCGCTCCATTGCCAGCTTTTATTTAATATTTTATTAACTGCCCAAATAGCTGTAATTGGTGCTTTTATCAAAAGTTGCAATCCCATTGCTATTAGCATTTCTATTTGTGTTATATCATTTGTTGTTCTAGTAATTAAGCTACTGGTTGAAAATTGTTTTATTTCACTTATTGCTAAATCTCCAACTTTGTTGAATAGTTTTTTTCTAATATTCATTGAAAATGCAGCTGATATATTAGATGCAATATACCCAACTATAATTGAAGATATTAAACTACCAAATGCACAGGCAACCATAAATCCTCCGTTTTCAAGGATTTCACTCATTTGGCTACCTTCTGTTTGAACTAATACAGTTATTTCAGACATATAATCTGGTATTTTTAAATCTAACCATACTTGCCCTAAAATTAATGCAAATGCTACTAATACTAATGCCCACTGTCTTTTACCAAAATTTTTTAATAATTTTAACATTGCCTTCTTCCTTTCATTTTATCAGTCAGAATTAAATTATATATCAGCATTTTAGCACTGTCAATTACAGACTGCTAAAATTCACACAAGTTTCACATTACTATTTAAAATACCTTTATACAAATTGTATAAAGGTATAATTTTATTATTTACTTTTTTTCATTATTATTTTATTTCTAGTTTTAATACTATCCAGATAAAGTAATTTTTCTTTATCTATGTTTTCTTTTATTGTGTAATCTAATATTTTAAGCATACATTCATCAATATCAATTTCAGCTAATCTTCTTAATTCTTGTACGCCTTCATACTCTCTGTTTTCCTCAATTTTGTCTGATACAAATATAATTTTTGCCAGCAAATCCATATCAGAATTTGTAACTGTATGATATTTAATTGCATTTTGCATTTTCTCGCTAAATCCATATTTATTTTTTGCTATGTCCGCTCCTATTTTTGCATGTAATAAGCCGATATTGCTTTTTTCTATTTCATCTATTTCAATATGATGTTTTTGTGCATATTCAAGTTTTTCCTCGTTGGTCATTTCTTTTGCTATATCATGTGCTAATCCTGTTAATTCCGCAATATCTGCATCTATTTTATATATTTTAGATAATTCGCCAGCCTTTTTCATGACACCTAATGAGTGTTTATATCTTTTTTCTGATAATTTTTCTCTTAGTTCTTTTTGTATATTTTCTATACTTTCCATTACTTTAATTTTCCTCCATCAAATCTCCAGATTCCAAATTCTAATCTCTAACTTCTAATCTCTATTTCAACTAATTCATCTAAAAGCTCAGAATATGTTAAGCCACAAGCTTCCCATAATTTTGGATACATGCTAATTTGTGTAAATCCTGGCATAGTGTTAATTTCATTAATATATACTTTATTATCATTTTTTCTAATAAAAAAATCAACACGCGCTAATCCTTTTCCATCCACTGCTTTAAATGCTTTTATTGCTAATTTTCTAATTTCTTCTTGCTTCTCTTCTCCTATTTCAGCAGGAATTACTGTTCTTGATTCTGAATTTTTATATTTTGCATCAAAGGTATAAAATTTTTCGGCTGATAAAATTTCACCAACACATGTAGATTTTATATCCTCATTACCTAATACTGCACACTCAACTTCTCTACCTTCAATTTGTTCCTCTAAAAGGATTTTAGTATCATACTTACTCGCATCTAAAAGGGCTTTTTTTAATTCTTCTTTATTTTCTGCCTTGTGAACTCCAACCGATGAGCCAGAATTTGAAGGCTTTACAAATACAGGAAATTTAACTGTATTTCCCACTATCTCCACAATCTCTGTTATGCTAATTTTTCTCTCATAAAAATTTTTATCTATATATGTAAATTCTGTATTATGACCATTTTTATGTGCTTTTATATATACAAAATCAGCTTGCAAAATTCCGGCTTTTTCAAATATTATTTTAGCATATACTTTATCCATACAAACGCTAGAGCTTAACACCTTGCAACCCACATATGGTATTTTTAATAATTCAAATAAGCCTTGAATCGTACCATCTTCACCATATAAACCATGAAGTACTGGAAATACTACATCTAGTTTCTTTAAGTATTCCATAGGATTTTTAATTAACTCAATTTCTGTTATCTCATCTCCTACTTGTAATACTTCAATATCTTCTAGTGGTCTTATATATTCATACCACTTCCCGTCCCTACTTATGTAAATTGGATATATTTCGTACTTTTCCTTATTCAAATTTTTTATAACAGAAGTCCCAGATACAATAGAAACACTATGTTCTGTAGACATCCCACCAAAAATAACACCTAATTTTAATTTATCCATAACATCAAATCTCCTATTTTTTATATTTTATTTGTTAAAAAACAATATTCTCTATTCACTAAAATTTCAATCCTATAATTCTTAATTTTATTGCGGGAGACCAATGGTCTCCCCTAGCCCCCCTAATCTCTAACTTCTAATTTAACATATCTCTTCACAAATTTGCGTAAAATTCAGAGAATTTGAAGCTTTTAATAATACAGCATCATCACAATTTAAATTTTCATTTAATATTTTAATAGCCTCATCATTTGTATTACATAGAAAAATACTTTCTTTTTCCATGCCTTTTTCTTCTGCTTTTTTTGCAATGTTTTTTGCCTCATTTCCTACGCAAATAAGTAAATTAATTTTATTTAAAGCTACTACTTCTCCCACATCTTCATGTAGTTTTTTACTATATTCCCCCAATTCAAGCATATCTCCTAGAACTGCTATTTTGCGTTTATTAGGTAATTTTTCCAAATAATCAAGTGCAGCTTTTACAGAGTCATAATTTGCATTATATGAATCATTTATTACTGTTGCACCAATTTTGCTTTTTCTAATTTCCATCCTTTTTTTTGTTAATTCAAATTTTGCAATTCCTTTTATTGCATCTTCAATTGGTATATTTAATGCTGTAGCAACTGCAAGTGCGCATAGGCTATTTTGTACAAAGTGTTCACCACCTACAGGAATATTTACACTATATATCTTAGAATTTATTTTGGCTTCACAATAGCTTCTATTTTCTTTTAGCTCAATATTTTCTCCTAAAATATCACTACCTTTTTGCAAACCATATGTAATAACAATATATTTATCTTTTTCACGCTCATACCATTTTTTGAGCAAATCATTATCATAATTTATAACTACTGTTCCATTTGGTTTTAGACCTTCTAAAATTTCCATTTTTGCTTTTAATATATTTTCTCTAGAGCCCAGCATGCCAATATGTGCAGTTCCAATGTTTGTAATTACTGCTATATCTGGCTTTGCAATATCTGTAAGAACACTAATTTCCCCAAATGAGTTCATACCCATCTCTAAAACCATAGCTTCTTCATTTTTTAGGCTTAAAACAGTTAATGGAAGCCCAATTTCATTATTATAATTTCCCTTGGTTTTTAAAACTTTATATTTTTGTGTCAAAACACTAGCAACCATATCTTTTGTACTGGTTTTTCCTACACTACCTGTAATTGCAACAACAGGAATATTATACAAGCTTCTTTTATATTTTGCCATATCTTGCAATAGCTTTACTGTATTTTCAGCTAAAACAATAGTTGCATTTGGATATTTTTTTAATATCTCATAATTTAATTCAACATTTTCCAAAATGCAGGCAATTGCACCTTTTTCTAGTGCTTCTTTATATAATGTGCTTCCATTAAATTTCTCGCCTTGAATTCCTAAGTAAATTTGCCCTGGCATTAACTCCCTTGTATCTTTGCATAAATTTTCAAAAGGAAGGTTTTCATCCCCTTGAATTAATTTTGCATTACATTTTTGAATTAAATCTTTTATTGTAACTTTTTTATCCATATATTCCCTCTTATTATTTTATTTTTCTTTTCCATAATTATATTCCAGTTTTATGGTTTATTGCAATAAATTAATGAATATTTATTAAAAAAACAAAACAGCTCGAAATTTTGAGCTGTTTTTTGACATCGAATTTACCTCCTACTTTTTAAGTTTTGTGAAAATTTTTTCTTACTTGCTTAACAGGGAAAGTTTTTTAAACTTTTTGTTACTTTATATATTTCACATTATTAGTTTGTTCTTTTTTTCTTAAATTATTTTTTTTCTAAATTAATGAGTTAAAGTACCATTTGGAGTATTTACAATTACTAGTATATCTTCTTCTTTTCCTGTTTCTGCATTAACATATACCAAAAAATCAGTATCATCTATTTTACCCTTAAACTCCCAACACAATATTTCACTTTCCCACTCTGTTGGTATAATTGCCAATCCTTCACTTTTTATATCCAAGTTTTTATTTAAATCTTTTTTTGCTTCATCTGCAGTAATTATTGATTTTGGAATATCCCTTTTTTCATGATTATTTAAATATCCAGTTGTTTCTATTCCCATTACTTCTCCATTATCAAGTGCTATTTTTAATTTTATTAAGTCAGGATAGACTGTTACATCATCTTGCTCATATGCATAATTTATTGTTACAATTCCATCTTGTTTTAAATAATATGTCTCCTTCATATTATCAAAGCCTCTTGACTTTAAAAAGTCTTTTCCTATTTCATCTGCTCGTTCTTGGCTAACACTTTCCGCTTCTATATTTCTGTTATAATTCATAAATACTACATGTCCACCTTTTTCAGTAATGGAAATACTAAGATTTGGCTCATCTTCCCCATTAATTTTTGCATTAAAATCATATGTTATCATGCTTGTATTTTCCGATTTTCCAGATAGTGAAATTTCCTCTACCTTATCCTCACCTATAAATTTTGTAGCAATTTGTTTTGCCTCTTCCTCATTTATATTCTCACCTGTTAGTCCTTTTTTCTCTTTGCTTGTCAAATGCTCAGAAAATGCCCCATCATATATTAACCCCGAATATTCGTGGAAATTCTCCTCTAAATTAGTAAAGCTTGTTTTTGAAATATTGCTAACTTCTTGTGCAAAAGCAACTGTTCCTTCCTTTGTAAGTTCTCCCCAGCTAATTCTTCCATCGTTCATATCTGCAGATAACTGATTTAATGTATTTTCAAGTTCCACACTGTAATCATGTAACTCTTTTAAATTATCCAAATCCTCTTGACTTAATTTTTCATCATTTATATTTTTCCTTGAAAGAGAATAACTATATTCACTTACTTGATTTAAAAATTTTTCTGTTTTTTCTAATTCAACACTTTCTATAGGAAGTCTTGACAAATACACTTGGGCTAAATTTGCCTCTTTCCAAACATTTGTCAAAATCTCCGCGCCATGTTGTGGAGTGCTAGAAATTAAAGATTTTGCAAGGTATGTTTCAACATTTTGCACATAATCCACTAGCTCAAAAAAAGCCATATTATATTGGTTTTCTGAAGCTTGCCTATACTCAACTTGCTTTTTATAAATCCACACTCCCATTAAAACTATAATAGTGAATAACACTACAATAACACTTAACATATGCCTATCTTTTAAGCGATTTTTCCAATCAATTAACTTATCTGTAATCTTTCCCATATTTTTAAACCCTCATATAATATATTTACAATCAATTTTATTTCAAATTACATTAAATAAATGATTGTATAAGAAAACTTTAATGTAAATTGATAATATATAGAAGCGTCCCTAAGTCACCCTATTTAGGGTGACTTAGGACCCGTCCCCTATTTGCAAAATCTATGCTTTCCGATTGTTTTTATATGTGGTCTTGACCAAATCCAATCATTTGTTGCAGTATCTGGGTTAAAATAATAAACCGCTCCATCTGTTGGATCCCAACCATTTAATGCATCTTGTGCAGCTTTTACTACAGTTGAATTTGGGTCTATTGGTACATTAATCTGCCCATCTGAAACAGCTGTAAATGCACCTTGCTGATATATAACACCTGCAATGGTATTAGGAAATCTTGAGTCTTTTACACGGTTTAGTATAACTGCTCCAACTGCAACTTGCCCTTCATATGGCTCACCTCTTGCCTCTCCATTTATTGCCCTTGCTATTAATTGCACATCTGATGTATTTCCTGCATTAGAAGCTTTAACTTCATCTTGACCTGCAAATTCAAATATCGAAAAAATTAAACCAAAAAATAATATTACTAAAAATAAATAAGTCACGACTTTTACAACTATATTCCTAATATTGTATTTTTTCATACATTCACTCCTCTATATTTTCTCTCAAATCTATTTTGTTCATTTTTTGTAAAAATATACAAAAAAATACAAACCTAATATAATATTTTTCCAAATTTTGTCAATTTTTTAAATTTATGCTTTTCTAATTTGAATTTATATGATAGAATTGGTATGAATTTTTAATTAATGAAAGGATTTTAAAATGGAAACAATACTAATTTTTTACGCTTCATATGGCGGTGGGCATTTATCTGCTGCAAAATCAATCCAAAATCACATTGTAGAAAAATGTGAAAATGTAGCTGTTGAAATGATTGATTGTATGAAGTATATTAATAAACCAATTGAGAAATTAACCACAGGTGCTTACCTCGAAATGGCAAAAAAAACACCTAAACTATGGGGAAAAATATATTCCGGTTCACAAAAAGGTCTTCTATCTGTAATTAGTAAAGACTCTAATAAATTAATGGCAAAAAAATTAAATAAATTAATTCAAGAAAGAAAACCAAATTTAATTATTTCAACCCATCCATTTAGTAGCCAAATGTGCAGTTATTTAAAGAAAAAAGGCTTGATTAATTGCAGACTAGCCACTGTTATGACTGACTTTGCCATGCACAAACAATGGCTAATTGGCCATGAATATACTGATTATTTCTTTGTTTCTAATGAAAATATGAAAAACGATATGGTAGAATATGGAGTTAATGCAAATAAAATATTTGTAACTGGTATTCCTATGTCTAATCGTTTTTTTGAAAACTTTGATAATACAAAAATCTATGAAATGTTTAATTTAAATCCTGAGAAAAAAGTTATTTTATTTTTTCGGTGGCGGAGAATTCGGCCTCGGAAAAGATAGAACTATACAAGTCCTAAAGGCTTTTATTAACCTAGTTCCCAATTATCAAATTGTCGCAATCGCTGGAAAAAATGAGAAAATGAAACAAGAATTTAAAAAATTAGTAAATGAATATAATGCTAGTAACAGAATAAAAGTTTTAGGTTTTACAGATAAAGTTCCAGAATTAATGCATATTTCATCTCTAGTAGTAACAAAACCTGGTGGTCTTACTACTACCGAAACTTTAGCTTGTGGCCTTCCTATGGTTATAATTAATCCAATACCTGGGCAAGAAGAAGAAAATGCAGAATTTTTAGTTTCAAATGGAGTAGCTATTTGGTTAAAAAAAGATGATAATTTGGAAGATGTCATTTCTTCATTATTTAGCTCTGACGCATTAGAAAAAATGAAGGAAAATGTAAAAACTCTTTCAAAAAAGAACTCTACAGAACAAATTTGCCAAATTTGCTTAAATATTTGAATTTAATTATCAATATTTAATACAATAAATTGCCTATATATATTATAACGTTTGTCCTTGCTGTCGCTTTCCATCCACATAGTAAAAAATAGCTCCGCTATTTTTTACTGTGGTTCGGTAGTTGGAAAGCTCTAGAACTACGCTTCACTCCGCCTGCGCGGACTGCACTTATATAATATATATAGGCAATTTTAAAAATATATAATTAAACCAAAAAAATCTATTATTTGTTAATAACTTTTTTGGGTTATAATTCTCTTCTACCTTCTAATGCCTTGCTTAGCGTAACCTCATCTGTGTATTCTAAATCCCCACCAACAGGAATTCCATGTGCAATCCTTGTAACCTTTATACCCAAAGGTTTAACCAATTTTGAAATATACATTGCTGTTGCTTCACCTTCAACACGCGGATTTGTGGCTAAAATAATCTCCTTAACACTTCCATCCATTAACCTTGAAAGCAATTCTTTAATCTTTATATCGTCAGGTCCCACGCCGTTCATAGGCGAAATACTACCATGTAACACATGATATGTTCCTTTAAATTCATGTGTTCTTTCCATTGCAACCACATCTCTAACATCTTCTACTACACAGATTGTGGCGTGGTCCCTATTAGAATTTGCACAAATAGGGCATGGGTCTGTATCAGATATGTTATAACATTGTGAGCAATATTTTAGGTTCTTTTTTGCATCTAAAATAGCTTGCACAAACTCCTTTGTTTCTTCTTCTGTTGCATCTAAAATATGAAAAGCAAGCCTAGCTGCTGTTTTATTACCAATGCTAGGCAATTTTTCAAATGCTTCTATTAACTTTTCAATTGATGGTGAGTAATATCCCATTTTGCCTTCTCCTTGTTACATTAATCCTGGAATATTATATTTTCCTAATTCTTGTGCCTGTGCACTATCTACTTTACGTAAAGCCTCATTTATGCAGCTTAAAATTAAGTCTTGTAGCATTTCCACATCTTCTGGGTCCACTACTTCTTTTTTTATATTAATCTCTTTTATTTCTTTATTTCCAGATACTTTTACATAAACTGCCCCACCGCCAGTGCTTGCATCAAACTCTTTTGCAGCTAATTCAGTTTGTGATTTTTCCATATCTGCTTGCATTTTTTTAGCTTCTTTCATTAATTGGCCTATATTCATACCGCCAAATCCTCCACCCATCCCTGGGAATCCTCTTCTTGCCATACTTTTCTCTCCTTTTAAAATATTTATTCATCTATTACATTAATAGGAATATCTAAATCATCAATTGGATTTTTTTCTTCTCTGACCTTTTGCTGTAAAATAGCATCCTGATTATCTAAAAGCTTAACCCTCATCTCTTTGCCACACTCAATGGAAATTAATTTTGTCAGTTCCTGCATATTTTCAGGTCTTTCCATTATGCTTTTTATAAATGGGGTTAATCCATTTTCAAATACTATTCCCACTGTCATATCATTTATTAAAGTGGCTGTTGTATTTAATAAGTTTGTGGCTAATAGCATTTTTCTCTGCTCTTTTAGATTATTTATAACCTTAGGCCAAAATTCCAATTTACTAATATTTAATTTTTTTAAATCTATTTTTTCTGTTTGAGCCTTTTTCTTTTCTTCTTTAGGTGTTTTTTCAGTATTTTGAGTTACATTTTTAGGTGTAACAAAATTACCTTCAGCTACCTGTTTTTCAAGTTTTAGCACCCTATTATTTAAATCTTCTAAACTTTGTGAGCCACCTTCTTCTATTGGCTGGCATAGTTTAATCATTGCAACTTCAAACAATACAGATTTTTGTGAAGACCATTTCATATCATTTTCTAATTCTGATAAAGTATAAATTATTTTTAGCAACTTTTCCTTAGAAACTTTTTCAGAAATTTCTGATATTTGTTTTAACTCTTCTTTACTGTATATATCCAATTTTCCTGTTGTTTTCCATACTAAAATATCTTTTGTATATTTTATTAATTCCCATAAAAGATTATTTAAGTCTTTTCCCTGCCCCATTATTTCTTCTACAGTTTTAATTGTTATTTCTATATCATTTTCTATTACAGCTTCAAGAATTTTAGAAATAAAAGTTAGTTTTGGTATTCCTACTAAGTCTTTTACCAAATCCTCATCAATTTTTTCGTTTCCTTCCTGCAAACATCTTTCAAGAATACTTAAAGCATCCCTCATTGCCCCTTCTGCCAAAACAGATATAATGCTTAAAGCCTCTTTTGTTATTTCAATTTTGCTTTCATCACAAACATATTTAAGCCTTTTGCTGATATCTTCATTTGATATTTTTTTGAAATCAAAACGCTGGCACCTAGATAAAATTGTTGCAGGTAATTTTTGTGGTTCTGTGGTTGCTAAAATAAATTTTACATGTGCAGGTGGTTCTTCCAATGTTTTTAGCAAAGCATTAAAAGCTCCTGCAGATAACATATGAACCTCATCTATTATATATACCCTATACTTTGCCAAAGTTGGCAAAAAATTCACCTCATCACGTATAGCCCTAATATCATCAACACTATTATTTGAGGCTGCATCCATCTCTACAATATCTGTTAATGATCCAGCTAGCGCGGCCTTACATATTTCACACTCATTACAAGGCTCTCCATTTTGTGGATTTAAGCAGTTTACAGCCCTTGCTAAAATTTTTGCAGTAGTTGTTTTTCCTGTTCCTCTGCCGCCATTTAGCAAATATGCATGTCCAACTCTACCTGCCATAATTTGATTCTTAAGTGTTTTTGTAATGTGTTCCTGCCCCACCATATCTTCAAACTTAAGAGGTCTAAACTTTCTATATAAGGCTGTATATTCCATTTATCTCGCCTCACTTATTACATATAATAAAGGTATAAGCTTTCTAGTCACTCTATGGAGAATAACTACCACACCAAAGTATCTACTTATTGCTGCTTCCTTCCGGACCTGACAAGGTTCATAGGCTTTGGTTGGTTTTATTCTCCATACAATGGCTAGAATTTACTCATACCTTTTGTATTATATACTTTTTATATATTTTTTGCAAGCAAAATTTTATTTATTATTCACGCTTGAATATTATGTCGCTCATGTCTGTTTTTTCTAGGTAGCAATTTTCTTCCTCGTCTAGGTTTCCTGTAGGCAAGTTCAAACTAATTGTTGTTTGATACTTTGCATTTGTTGTTTCTATTGTAAAATCACAAGAAATGCTAAACTTTATTTCTTCATTTGTTGCTTCTATTTTCTTTAACAATGTATTATTATGTACAATTTCTTTATCTTTATCAGAAGCATAATTTCCTATATCTGCATTGCTAAAGCGTATTAGCGCAACACCACCTTGGCTACCTATTTCTAGGTTTGTAGAGCTACTTTCCGCTCCACCACGGTATTCTAATTTATCATTAACCAAAAATTCTTCATCATATGAATATAGCCTTCCTGCACTACTATTTGGCATATATGTTTTTATTATACCTTTTTGTGGTGCACTTGTTATTTGAATATTGCTTATTTTTACGCTTTTAATTAATTCATCACTAGAATTATTTTCGTTTTTATCAATATAAAAATATACATCGTTATTTTGGTAAATATCAAAATCCCATTTTTTATCAGTATCTGTTTCTGTTTCAAGCCCTTCTACAGTTCCAATCACAACAATTTTACTAAGTTTATAAGGCATATTTGTTTCGCCTTCTACTTCATATTTAATCATCATAATAGCAACAAAAATAAAAAGCAGTACAAGAATTGCTACTGATACTATTAATTTTATTGTTTGCTTTCGTTTTTCAGTTATCACTTTTGTCCCCCTAATTTAAAATAATATAACTATCTAATCTAATGAAGGTATTTCAAATTCAATTTCAATAGCTAAAATATTCTAACTTCTTTATATAATATTTCATGTAATAACTAGAGAAGCGTCCCTTAGTCACCCTAAATAGGGTGACTGGGACCCGTCCCCAATGGCGGAGTGGGTGGGATTCGAACCCACGTGGCGCCTTATCAGCACCCAATTGATTTCGAGTCAACCTCGTTATGACCACTTCGATACCACTCCATTTATTTTTTCTTTTTTTCTCTTAATTCTTTAAAAAAAATTTTTAATATGTTTTCACAGTCTTTTTGCAATATTCCTTTTTCTACTTCTAATTTATGATTAAAAGTATAATCTTCTAATAAATTAAGTACTGAGCCACATGCACCTGTTTTTTTATCCATTGTGCCAATGTACAATTTTCTTATTCTGGCTTGTATAAGTGCACCTGCACACATGCTACATGGCTCTAAGGTAACATACATGTCACAGTCTTGTAATCTCCACGATTTTAGTTTTTTGCTAGCTTTTTGTATTGCCAAAATTTCAGCATGTTTTGTAGTATCTCGCTTGTACTCTTTTTCATTATATGCTCTTGCTATTATTTTATGCTCTTTTACAATAATTGCTCCAACTGGAATTTCGCCTTTTTCATATGCTTTTTTGGCTTGTTTTAAGGCTTCTTTCATATATTTTTCTTGCTCAGTCATTTACATCCTCTTTTAAAAATTATTTTAAAGTATTTCTATAATTTATAACATATATTGTGCAATACGTCAAATACACTTGCATAAAACGCAAAAATATCGTATAATGGATATTGCAATTGGTAAAACATGTGTCTATAGCTCAGTTGGATAGAGCGCTCGCCTCCTAAGCGAGAGGTCGCAGGTTCAATTCCCGCTAGGCACAC
>CALXUZ010000035.1 GCA_944391825.1 uncultured Clostridia bacterium
TTTAAAGAACTTAATTATGATATTGTAAATAGTTTCATAGATTATATTGAAATTGGAGAAAAAGACAAGCAAAAAAATACTCAAGATGTTGTTATTCATTGGAATTTCTAGTATATTGTATAAGTTTTACCAATTCTTCACATTAAAATCGTAGTAATTAATTTAATTTTATGATATACTATTTATAAATCTTAAGAAAGGAGTTGACAAATATGCCAGATGTAAAACAAAGAATGATAGATATTGTTAATTCAGTACCTGATGATTATTTCGATGGATTAAAACCAACAGAAATGGTTTTTAAACTTATGATGGAATATATTAAAAGGTATGGCGAAGATGAAACAACTATTATTCCTGGTACTGATAAGCATTTTAATTATGAAACTCTAAAAGAAATGCTTGAAGATAAAAATCCAAATTAAAAGGAGGTTATATTAATGGATTTTATGAAAAAAACTTTAAATCAAGTAAATGTACAAGAAAATACTCTATATGATATTATTTATGATTTATTTTTCTTTGCCAAACTTCAAGAAAGTGAAGATGATATTAAAAATGGTAAAGTTTGTACATTAGAAGAATTAAGACAACACATTAATGAATTGGAGGCGAAATATGCAAATAATAATATCGGATGATGCAAAGTCTGCAATTACAGATATATATGACTACTCATATAATATTTCTTCTAATTATGCAAGTAGAATAGTTAATCAAATATATGACGCAATTTATGATTTACAAGATTCGCCTTACATTGGTAGATATGTCCCCGAACTTTCGGACAAGCAGTTTCGAGAACGTATCTGTGAAAAATATAGAATTATTTATTATATTTCTGAAAAAGATAATACAATTTTTATACGATACATATTTTGCGGAAGGCAAAATTCTAATTTATTTTTTAAAGTTCATGAAAAAGAACTATTTGATTTTTTTAATCAATTATTTATTTAAATTCTTTTTGGATAGATTCCAAACCCACCCCATGGTCTGTGTAATAATCCCCTAATCCCGCTACTTTTATCTCATCCGCAGTTAAACCTTCTGTTAATTGATGCACTATTGTTCCTACCATTTCCAAGTGTGCTAATTCGTTTGCCCCTAGAAGAGGTCGCTTGTTGTATAAAAAAAATAATTTTTCTTCTTTTATTCTTCAATACCTTTCTATACTTTCTATATTTAAAATTCAAATAATTTCTTTATTTATCTTTGGATATAAATTTATAATAAAATTCGTTGGATCTGAATTTTTCTTTATTGCCTTTTCTGTCTTTAAATATGTAACTTGGGTTAATACTGTTTTCAATAACTCGTTTTTTTCTTCTGGTGTTTTTAATAGATTATATATATCTAATATGTTTTCAATTTTTGGTACTAAAACTGATTTTCCCTTATCAACAATTTTTTCTTGTTCTAATCTCGCCTTATATTCCTCGATGGCATTGTTTAACCTAGCTACATTTTGTGATACAGATTCACTTCTTGCCTTAAACATCTCTTTGGTATAAGTTCCATCCTCAAGGAAATTAAATATATTTAATAATTTATCATTTTCTTTCTTTACTTCATCTTGTAAAGATTTTATAGTATCTTCAATCAATTCTATTTTACTACGGTTGATCTTCTCTATATGTTCTTGATAATCAAATTGGTATTGTTCTAACCACTTTTTTAGACCATCAATAACTTTTTCTTCAACGAAGTGTAATTTTGAACTTACATTATCACATTTAGGATTTTCGCAGTATATCGTAGGTTCTTTGCTTCTATCTGTATATGGTCTTCTCTTCATTTTTTTACCACATTTAGCGCAATATACAAGACCACATAATGGATTTTTTACTGTTTTGACTCTTGGTATTGGAGATTTATTTAAACTTCTTTTTGCCTCAACAATCTTCCAAGTTTTATCATCTATTATTGCTTTATGTAGCCCATCTTTTAGTATATATTCTTCATTTTTTGGTCTAGTTTTTATAAGTTTTTCATTTTTATATACTCTTACTTCTTTTCTCCAATTCCATTTAACTTTTCCTATATATACTGGATTTGCTAAAATATCTTTTACACTAGCAACACACCATTCATCTTTTTTTCTAGGCTTTAGACCCATATCATTGATTTTTCTAACAACTTCACGTAATGATAAATCTCCATAAGCATATAAGTCAAAAATTATTTTTACAGTGTTAGCCTCTTGATTTTTTCTTAATGTATAACCTTTATCACCTTTTATTTTCACTCTTTCATAACCATATGGTGCAATACTACCTACATATTTTCCCTCATTAACAGATGAAACTCTCCCTCTTTGTAATCTTCTGTTAATAGTTTTATATTCTCTTCTAGACATAAATAAGCCAAACTCAAAATATTCCTCATCAAATTCGTTGTTTGGATCGTATGTTTTCATTGGTGTTATTATTTTTGTATTTGAAATTTTGAATGCCTTTGCAACAATTCCCTGATCCATTGTTTCTCCACGAGCTAATCTCTCTACTTCAACAACAAGTACACCTTTCCACATACCTTTTTTTACATCAGATAATAGGTTTTGAACCTCAGGTCTAGCCTCAATGGTTTCTCCACTTACTATCTCTCTGTATATTTTACCAATCTTTATTCCCATTTTTTTTGCTAAATCTAATAATATTTTTTCATGCCTAGCAAGTGTTTCTCCTTCTCCTCTAGCTTCAGCCTCAACATCTGTTCTTGATTTTCTTAAATATATAGCATATTCATCTAGAATTTCATCGAACTTTTTGTTCAAATATTCAATATATAAATTTTCCAAAATTCCTCCTTTCCTTTGTTAATTTTATCTAAACGTTATAAGTTTAGTATAAATTAGATAAAATTACAAATCTATTTAGGAAGATTTCGAAATTTCTTTCATTATTAGTCCTACTAATATATCCATTATATTTTTATTATTTTCTTTAGTTCCAATATCTCTATCATCAATTCTTATTAATGTACTACCACTTTGAAATTCATCAATAATCATTATACACACCTCTTTTTTATATGTATGCAAAGAAAATTTAAAAATGATTCATAGTTTGATAATCTACCATTTAATTTTTTTAGGCACATCTGCTTACAATTTTTAAGCTTTTTGAGAACGGAGAAAAAATTACTCCTAAAATTTTTTTAGAAGTTGCTACATTTTATTTAAAAAATATAAAAAAAATAAGAATTAAAGTGCCTCAAAATGTTAAATAAAAAGTTAACATTTTTTGGCACCTCACCTTATTATCTCTCATTAAGATTATTACTATATTATTATTTTCCTATTGTTCTATATATCCTGTCGTATCAGGCCTTATTATATCATCATCTTCTACATTTCCGAATTCGTAACAATAGTCTGTAACTGTAGCATTAGCATAATCAATTTCCTTTAATAATAAACCTGTTTCCTTTTCTATAAACCTGTCATAAGATTTACTTTTTACTACATAACATTTTTTAGAATTAAGTGTAACACTCTCTATATCTATTATAAATGAATTCTGCAAATTTGAAAAGAATGTTGAAGTATATACTTGAGGTGTAACATGTATATCTGAAATATTATCTGATTTTATCTTTAAATTGCCACTTTTTAGTAAATTAATTTTTTCATTATCTCTTTCATAACATGTTATTTCTTCCTCTACTTCGCCAATTGTTCCCTTTTTAGTGAAGGATATGCGAGCAATTCCATTACAATATGTTTCAGTATAAATTATTTCGTTCTTACTGTAGATAGTTGAAGTTATATGATAATTATTCAAATATCTTTCAAGATTTTCATTTGCATTATTATATAAACTAGTCATAATTATAGTTTTTCTACCTATTACAAAAATGAAAATAATGAGAATTGCTATTATTAAAAATTTTAATACTTTTATTTGTTTATTAAATTTTTTCATATATTTCACCTCTTTCTTCATTTCTATTGGTTCTAGCTTTATATTTTCTTTCATTGAGGAATATATTTTACTACATTCCTCACAGTTGTTTAAATGTTTTTCAATATAATTATTAGTTTCTTCATTTGTAAGATTCTCAATGTAATTTGGTAATAAATCTTGAACAATTTTACAATTTTCTTTCATTTGCAACCGCCTCCTTTATTTTTTTCTTTCCTCTATAATAATTCACTCTAGCCCAAATCTCTGTTTTTCCCTTTATCTCTCCTATTTCTTTAAAAGTTAAATCTGAAAACAATTTTAAGTAAAAAATTTCTCTTACAGGACTTTCTAATTTTTTTATTTGATTTAATATTAGCATTTCTTCTTGCTTATCTAAAAATTCATCTTCTAAACTATAAATAGCATCTATTTTATCTTCTGTTATATCAATTGTGCGAAATTTTTTCCTTTTCTTCAGTTCATTTAACCATAAGTTTTTGGCTATCTCGCAAAGCCATACAGAAATTTTACAATCACCCCTAAAACTATTTATATGACTTATTGCTTTGCAGAAAGTTTCTTGTGTAAAATCTTCTGCTATATCTGCATTATGTGTCAAACAAATTAAGTATTTATATACTGTTTTAAAATATTCGCTATATATTTGTTCTACATTTAACTTTTTCATTTTTTCTCCTTTATTTATATATATGACAATTATTTAGCTATTTCGTTACATTTTTTATATAAATTTACTCGTTTTTTTCAGGATGGATTAGTATTGACATTTTATTCTTAATATGTTAATATTGTCAAGTATATCAATTTTAAATTGTATAAATATAAAGTGAATTTTAGATATTTCTAGAATTCATTTTGTATCAATGTGGGATGCATAATTACTTTAAGGAGGTATACAATGAAACAATTCAAAAAATTGTTAGCTCTAATGCTAGCATTAGTTTGTTGCTTTGCAACAACTACAGTTGCTCTTGCAGCAGACACTAGCACAGTTGCTCGGTATGAAGAAATTTCTGGAGAAACTGATTCCGTTCAACCTCGCATTGGTATAGCAGGTTACGTAAATCATTACCACAATGGCAATAGTTATTATGGCGAGTTTACGTTTTCCACCAGCTCTATTGCACTTCCGATGAAGCAATACACAATTGAATTTAGCGAGTTTAATTCTGATTCGTGGATTGTCGTCGAAATTTACAATAGTCAAGGTCAGGTCATCATGTCTCAGTCATTCAGTCGTACTGGAAATGGCAAATGGGAAAACATTCCTTTCAGATCCGGAACTTTTATTAATGGTGACACTTATACTGTAAAATATAACGTGTACCATGGTGGCACTACGCCACTCGATAGTGATACTGGCTGGATTGGAATTTGGATTTACTAAATTTAAATTAATCTCATCTAAATAGTTTTTAAGTTTTGCATCCTACATTGGCAAGAGGGTATCCTGCATAGGACACCCTCTTGTTCTTTTTAACTCTTATATTCCTTTATAATATTGGCAACAAAAAGTTAATACCCTTATTTATAAAGCGACCTCTTAATGATGCATACAATATGCTCCCAAAGCGGTCGCTCAAAGATAAAATTAACACAATTTCCATTTAAGCGTCTTCTTTATGTGCTAATTCTTCGGTACCTATATCATTTAAAATAGCTTTTGCTTTTTGGTCTGGCATACCAAATCTTTGACTTAAATATCTAAGTGAAGCTGCAAGTTCTCCATCTGGTCCACCATATTGAGAAATAATAAATTTAGCAAGCTTTGCATTTGGGCATTTTATATTAATTGGATATTGTAAAACTTTATTATAAGTCCACATATTAACACATTCCTCCTTCCCATGGCCATGGCTCTTCTAGCCATCTCCACTTATTACATGGAAAATGTATAGTAAGTGGTCCATAAATTTTTTGATAACTATCTGTTAACTCTCTATATTGCATACAATATTCTTTATGCAAACAAATTGCTTTTCTATCGTCTGGGTGAGTATCTAAATATTCGCCAAGTTCAACAATTGCAAAATTTAAACATCTAATGTTGTTTAGCATTTTTTGCCTTTCTTCTTTTCTTTCCTCACAGCACATTTCATATTCATTATTACAACCGTAATTTGTATTTTCCGAAATTGTATTTGCTGTATTGTAACCAAAAGCTGCGTTCATACCTTGAGGAGTATAATTGCAATCACAATTTGTTATATTTGAACTGCAACCACCCATATTTCTATTCTCACAATCTAACATTTATTACATCCCTCCCCAATTTCATTTGCTCTTCTTAAATACTCAATTTCTTCCATACTTTGACCAGGTCTGTATGGGCTTACTAACTCAGGAAATATTGTTCCCATTTTTAGTCCACAACATGGTGTAAATGTTTTATCCATTTTTTGAATTGGAACATAACTTTGTGCAAGCATAGGATCTGATGGAAAAGGACTTTCTTCTTCTTCAAAACCACATCCGCAGTCTAAATGTGAATTATGAATACACATATAATTGTCTGCTGTAGCATATTCCGCATTTGTTCCTACTTCATCACATAATGTTTCAATTACTTTTGGATTATAATTATTCTGGCAACAACATCTTCTATAACAATTAAACATTCTATTTCCTCCTTATTTTTTATTTCATATTACATTTTATGACATAAAATAAAAAATGTGCCATTAATAGCATATTTTTTGACAAAAAAAGTTATCGCCCTGCAAGTGACGATAACTAGATTTTTTATTCTTTTTTCATTGCTTGGTAATATACCGTTTCATAAGAGAATAAATCTGCTCTTCGCGTGATAACAGCTATTCCTCCTATCGGCCGCCATCCAGCTTTTATTGCTTCATTGACACTTTCTTCCAAGTCTTCTACTGAGTATTCACTGTAAATAACTTGATATTCACTCATTTCATTCACCCTTTAATCTAAAGCTTGAATTGCATTTGTCTTGCACCAAATACAAAATTAATGATGTCTTATATTTTATCATATTTCTTTTAAACCTTCAATACTCCACCAATGGTTTTATTTAATTTTGCATGTCTATGACCTGACAATATAGATGCTCCACCAGCAATCACTACTAAATCCCCTTCTTCTATATAACTTCTTTCTTTAGCAATTTTAATACCATCATTAATCATATCGTCAATATTTTCTTTTTGCTCTACTAAAATGGTATTTGTATTCCATACCATAGATAGTTGTTTACATACTTCTTGATTAGCTGTTATAACATATATTGAACATTGTGGCATAAATCCTGCAAGCATTTTAGCAGTTCTACCAGTATCAGTGTATGCAAATATTGCTTTTGCTTTTAAATCCATTGCTGTAGAACATGTTGAATAATTTAAATTATACTCATAATCTTCTACATCACTTTCATGTCCTCTATTTTTAAATCTTTTCCAATATTTTAATGAACCTTCTATGGCTTCACAAATTCTAACCATAGTTTCCACACACTCCACAGGATATTCTCCCATAGCAGATTCACCAGAAAGCATTATACAACTTGCCATATCATATACTGCATTTGCAACATCGCTTACTTCTGCTCTTGTTGGGCGTGGGTTATGTATCATAGATTCTAACATTTGTGTTGCTATAACAACTGGCTTTCCTGCCTTGTTAGATTTTGCTATAAATTCTTTTTGTCTTATAGGAACTTCTTCCATAGGAATTTCCACTCCCAAGTCTCCCCTTGCAACCATAATTCCATCAGAAACTTCTAAGATTGCATCAAAATTATCTATTCCTTGCCTATTTTCAATTTTAGATATTATTTTTATATGTTCACCATTATTCTCTTGTAAAATTTTTCTTATATTTAGTACATCTTCGGGTGTACGTATAAAAGATGCTGCTATATAATCAAATCCTGCTTTTATTCCAAATTTAATATCTTCAATATCTTTATCTGTTGGACTTGGTAAGTTAATATACATGCCAGGAATATTAATACTTTTTGTATTTGTTAATGGTCCACCATCAATTACTTTACAAATGATATCTGTTCCTTTTATTTCTAAAACTTCAATTTTTATAAGTCCATCATTAATAAGAATTTTGGTGCCAACTTTTACCTCATTATATAAATTTTTGTATGTGATAGATACTTTTGTTTGGTCTCCCAAAATTTCTTCATTTACCAAAGTAAAAATTGCTCCTTCTCTTAGCTCAATTCCGCCATTTTCGAATTTTCCAATTCTAATCTCTGGTCCTTTAGTATCTAATAAAAGTGCTACTGGTTTTCCCACTTTTTCTCTTACTTTTTTAACATTTTCAATTCTAGCTTCTTGCTCTTGATAATTTCCATGAGAGAAATTAATTCTCGCAACATCCATCCCAGCTAAAATTAGTTTTTCCAATACCTCTGGGTTGTCCACAGCAGGTCCTAATGTACAAATAATTTTTGTCTTTTTCATTTTAATTTGTTCCTTCCTTTATTTTGTAATCCATTTTATTAAATTTAGGTTGGCAGAATCTAGAATCATTTCATGTTTTGGCATTACTCTAAAAGTATAGCCATAATTTCCACCATTTACTAAATTTACTTTTGCCTTATATGTATATATTCTATTTTCTTCATCTGCTTCTTCTAGTGTCATTGGAATAATATTAATGTCGTCCACAACTCCATTTTCGTCAATTCTGCCATAATATACCTGTGCTTCTATATTTTCTTTATTTATATTAGGTAATTTTACCTTACATTTTACCTCGATATTGTTGCCTGCATCGATTGTAATATTATCCAAATTGTTTTCTTGTGTAATTTCAATATCATCCCAAGTATTATATAGTCCTTCTTTCCATTGATTAAAAGCTCCTACTTTTTCTAAATCTGTATAATAATCGTTATACAAATTACATAAAGGAATATATAAATCATTTACATAGTCTGCAAGCATCCTAGAAGTACTAAATCTTCCACCTGTAGAAATTATAGATTCTTTCATTGTTTGAACCCATCTATCAGAAATACCATTTTCATTTTTGTCATAGTACATTGGAATAATTTTATTTTCTAGCACCTCATAAATGCTTTGGCTATCTGCTTTATCTTGAACCTCATAATCTGAGTATTCTGCATTTGTACCTATGGTCCATCCGTTTTTAGAATTATATCCTTCTGCCCACCAACCATCTAATACACTAAAATTAATTACACCATTGACAGATGCTTTCTGTCCACTTGTTCCAGAAGCTTCCATTGGTCTTCTTGGAGTATTAAGCCATACATCAACACCACTTATCAAATATCTTGACATAGCTATATTATAATTTTCTAATAGAAATACTTTACCTTTAAATTGTGGTTTCATTGAAATTTCGTGAATATATTTAATTAAGTCCTGTCCTTCTTTATCTGCTGGGTGTGCTTTTCCTGCAAATATAATTTGCACTCTACAATTTTGATTATTTAAAATCTGTGTAATTCTTTCTAAATCTTTAAATATAAGTGTTGCTCTTTTGTATGTAGCAAATCTTCTAGCAAATCCAATTGTTAAAACATTTTTGTCCAAACTGTTTACAATATTCATTATATCTTCATAATGATAATTGTATCTTCTTAGTCTTTTTACAGTATTTTCCCTTACAAGTGCCAATAACTTTTCTTTTCTTTCTTGATGAACTTGCCATAATTTATTATTTGGAATATCCTGTATCTTTTTCCAGACATCATCATCATAGATTTTGTCTTGCCAATATGGAATTAGATAATTATTATATAACTTTTTTAGAGTTGGTGCAAGCCATGAACAAGTATGAATTCCATTTGTAATATAAGTTATAGGAGATTCATTAGATGCAATTTCTGGCCATACTTCACTAAACAATTCCCTTGAAACAGCACCATGAAGTTTACTAACACCATTTTTCTTTCCTGCCACCTTTAGTGCTAATATTCCCATATTAAATCCACTATCTAAAGGAGCACCTGGTTTCATCCCTAGTTCAAAGAAATCCTGTTTACTAATACCTAATTTATCCCAATAATCTTTAAAGTATTTTTCGACTAATTCTAATGGAAAAATATCATTTCCAGCTGGTACTGGAGTATGTGTAGTAAATACAGTTTTAGAAGATACTATATCCCTTGCAATTTGAAAAGATATTTTTTTGTCTTTCATTAATGTATAAATTAATTCTAAAATTAAAAATGAAGAATGACCTTCGTTCATATGATATACAGTAGGTTTTAAGCCCAACGCCTTTAAAAGTGCTACACCACCTTGACCAAGCACAATTTCTTGTTGAATTCTTGTTTCTTGATTTCCACCATATAAAGTTCGTGTAATTTCGCGATATTCCTTTGTATTTTCATCAATATCTGAATCTAATAAATATAGTTCTACTCTGCCAACATTGATTTTCCAAGCCTTCAGATATAGCTTTCTTTTTGGTAATTCAATAGCAACTAAGATATCTTTTCCATTACAATCTTTTACCTTTGTAAGTGGTAGATCTTCTACTTCAATATCATAATATTCTGTTTCCTGGCCTCCAACCCCATTAATCTTTTGATGAAAATATCCATTTTTGTATAAAAGACCAACTCCAACTAATGGAATTCCTAAATCACTAGCAGATTTCAAGTGGTCTCCAGACAAAATACCAAGACCACCAGAATAAATAGGTAAAATCTGATCTAATCCATATTCTGCTGAAAAATATGATATCAAATCAGTTTTATTTTCAGAATATTTTTTTGAAAACCAAGTATTTTTACTTTTCATATAGTCTTCAAAATTTTCTACAATTTTGTCATACTCTTTTAAAAAGTCGGTGTTTTGTGCTACTTCTTCTAGCTTTTCTTGCGAAACAGATTTTAAAAATTTAACGGGATTTTTTTCACATCTTTCCCATAAATCAATATCTATTTCTTTAAATAGTCTTAAAAACTCTGTATTCCAGGACCACCATATATTATAGCTTATTTCTGACAATTTTTCAATCCTCTTTGGTAATTGTGGATTTACTATAATGCGGTTAAATACATACATATTAAATTCCTCCTTAGTAATTTATATTCTTTTGTAAGGATTTTACTATTATATTATCCATTAAGTTTTCATTTTTGTCAATCTATTTTATCTCTAAAAATTCAATTTCACTTTTTTTGTATTCTTCTGGTTTTAAACCAACTGTAAACCTCATTTTATCCGTTAAAAGTACCAAAATAATTGTTAAAACACAGCCCACAATGCAAATAGTGCCAGCCACATCTATATATCTTAACAAAAATGAAGCAAATAATGAGATTAAAGACCTTGCTAGGCTTTCCATCAAATTATAACACGAAGAAATTTTAGCTCTCAAAGAAGTTGTTGTAAAGTTATTTAAATATCTTCTTATTAATGTATGAAAAGGTCCTTTTGCAATGAATTGTATAGAAAATAGCAAAATAACAATGATTAAAGTTAATGAATATGGCAATTTCATGGTAATTGTTAGTCCTACAAATATACATGAAATTGCTGTTGGAATAGCTAGCATCGCTAAAGTTTTATTATGAAATCTATTGTGGAATCTTCCCTGATTTCTTGCTACTATTCCAGATATTAATCCCAATGCCCCAAAAATAATTCCAAAATATTGCTCTGGTACCCCCATCTCCTCCAATGAGCCACTCCTTAAACTAACTACTGCAGACAATAAACCAGATAATATAGCTCCGTAGAGTAATAAATACTTTAACCTAGTCGATTGAAGCATATGCTTAAAAGAATATTTTAATTCATTAATATATTTCCTAGCCGATATTTTTTCACTATCTTCTGATTCTACTTCTACAAATTTTGATGCTAAAAATGTTGATACAAGGCACCCTATTGTACTTAACACTAATGGGATATATGGATTTACAACATATAAAAATCCAGAAACAGCAGATGATATAGCATCTAAATAAAAATATCCTGCTCCACCTTTTCCATCTAATTTTGAAAATCTACTTCCTCTTTTCTCATCTTTTGGAAGTGAATCATATATTAAATTTGTTTCGGCTACGCCTTTTATTACAAAAGCAATAGCAGAAAAAAATTGTGCAATTATTAAATGTATTAAATTTGAGCTTAGCATAAAGCAAATTACAGATATTCCATTTATTAGGTTAGCAAATATCAAGCTTTTTCTTTTTCCAACTTTTTCTATAAATATACTTAACGGCATTAAAAATAAGAATTTCATAATTGGATATATTGCTTCTGCAAGTAATACATCTGCAGCATTTATACCTTTTACTTGTGTTAAAAACAAAAATAATATAACATAAAAAAACAATAAATCCCATGAAACAGCTTTATAAATTGGAAATATTTTTACATTTATATTCTCTTTTATTTTTTCCAAATTTCTCACCTGTAAAAATTATATCGATAAATAAAGAAAAAAGCAATATAACTTTAATAAAGTTTTAATAGATTTTTTTTAAAATAACAGTTATAATATATGTAAAAGTAAAATTAATGTAGAAAGCTGGTATTATATATGAAAAAATGGATTTTGAGAATTTTATTAGTTTTATTATGTGTAATTTTGGTAATCGCTGGCATTTTTATATTTAATGGTTATCAATTATATAAAGAATCATTGGCTCAAATTAGTCTTGCAGATAAAGTAGCAGAAGTTCAAGAAGACGAAAGTTATCTTAAGCTTGAAGAATTACCAGTTGATTATAAAAATGCAGTAGTATCTGTTGAGGATAGGCGCTATTATGAGCATGGTCCAATTGATATAATTGCTATTGGAAGGGCAATTGCAGTTAATATTAAAAATCAACAATTCTTAGAAGGTGGAAGCACAATTACACAGCAAGTAGCCAAAAACTTATATTTTATTTCTCCTGATGAAAATGCTGCACTTCGCAAAGTGGCTGAAATTTTTATGGCATTTGATTTAGAAAAAAATTATGATAAGGATACTATTTTAGAATTATATGTAAATACAATTTACTTTGGAGATGGGTATTATGGAATTGAAGAGGCTTGCCAAGGCTATTTAGATAAAGACGCTAAAGATATGACATTGTTTGAAAGTACTATGATGGCAGGAATTCCAAATGCTCCTAGTGCATATGCACCTACTGTAAATTTGGAGCTTACGTTTAGTAGGCAGGGCAAGGTGATTTCCACAATGGTTGAAAACGGATATATTTCACAAGAGCAAGCAGATGAGTTAATTGAAAAGCAGACAAGCTTTAAGCTCCCTTAAACAAATCAAAACCACCAAGTTTTTGGTGGTTTTTACTAATCTTCTATTTGCTCTATCTCAGAATAAACAACATCTATAACATTTTCTAATATATCTTTTGGTAAATCTTCTATTACTTGATATGTTCTACTATTTAAATCCAATGCTTTTATATGTTCACACAATATTACACCTGTTGTTTTAGTTCTATCAT
>CALXUZ010000036.1 GCA_944391825.1 uncultured Clostridia bacterium
CTTAACTAGCTAGGGGTGACATTTCTAAAAATTAATTCCTGCGTTTAGGGGTGACATTTTTAAAAGTTATTGACATAATTTGTAAAATATCTTTACTTTTGTAATTTTATCATATAAAATAAAGAAAAAGTTAAAACAAATCGAAAGATAAAGAGGTATTTTATGAAAAAACAAATGATTTTATTTAGCCTGTTTATTATTTTAATCTTAACTATGCTAACAGGAACAGTATTAGCAACAAACGAGGCTGTGGAAAATGAAGTAACTAATGAAACAGTACAAACAACTACTAGTGATGATATTAATGAAGCAAAAGACTATTTGTCACAACTGCAACCAGTGCATGGAGAAGAAGAAATTGAAAATATAAATATAAAGATAGCAATAGTAATTGCTGCAATTACACTAGCTGCAATTGTAATACTTGTTATGTGGAAATATGAATTTTAGTACTAAAGGTGGAAATAAAATATAATGGACGAATTTGATTTTCAGCAGGCGGATAATAGAGAGTATGTATTAGAGTGTGTAAAAAAAGACGGCAAGCTACTAGATTTTGCTTCAGATGGACTAAAAGATGATAAAGAAATTGCAAAAACCGCAATAGAGCAAAATCCTGTTGCATTAGAATTTGTAAGTAATAGACTAAAAAATGATAGAGAAATTGTATATAATTCTGTTTCAAAAGTTGGTTGGACAACTTGCTATGCTAGTGATAAATTAAGAGGAGATAAAGACTTGATTCTAGCTGGTGTAAAAGTGGATGGACAGATATTATATTATGCTTCAAAAGAATTACGAGATGATAAAGATGTTGTTTTAGAAGCGGTAAGAAATAAAGGGCTTATTTTAAAATATGCAAGCCATCGTATGAGGCGAGATAAAGAAATAGTTCTAGAAGCAATAAAGCAAGATAAGAGAGCAAAAGAATATATTGCATCTGAAGAACTATTAAATGATAGTGATGTGCAAGCAATTTTAAATCCGCCACAAGAATAAAATTTCATAAAAAAGAATAAAAATTTAAATTACGTCAAAGAATAAGTAATGGTGATGAAAATGAAAGTATCTTGGATTAAATATGAAAAAGATGCTAGAAGTTTCCGTTTGCCAGAAGCTTTAGGATTTGACGTTTTTAAATTGCATGACTTAGAGCAAACAGATAATACAATAAAAAATTTAATAAAAGAGCAATATGATACAATTATAATATCAAATGAGGTTGCAGGATTTTCAGAAGATATTATAAAAAAATATCAAAGAGATAAAGATATTAAAATTGTCATTTCTTTTGATAAAGACTAATAATATAAAAAAGGAGAGATGACATGGAAAAATATATATTTGTTTGCATAGGAAGTAGCAAGCTTTTGCAAGATTCATTTGGACCAAGAGTTGGAAACTTGTTAGAAAAAGAATTTTATAAAAATAGTAATATAGAAGTATTGGGCACAATGGAAAGACCTGTTCATTTTAAAAATGCTCCTATTTTTTTAGATTATTTAAAAAAAGAAAAGAACATTATTTTAATAGATTCAGCGATAAGTAACCAAGAAAAAATAGGACTAACATACATTAACGTAGGTGGTGTAGAAATAGGAAAGGCTTTTGGAAAAAGCTTTTATTTTCCTGCTAATATTAATATTAAAACAATTGTAGGAACAAGTAAAACATCTGAAAACATTGAAAACATAAGCAAATTAGCACAAAACACCGCAGATAAAATAATAAATACCGTTTATCAAATCATATAAATATTTTTATAACCTGTATAAAATTTCTAAAACTGGAAAAAATAGAAATAAGATAAAGTAGAAATTGCCATAAAAAGCAAAAGAAAGGAAATAAAAATGAATACAGGTAGTTTGAAAAATATTGTAATTTTAAAAGATTTGCCTTCTAACTTGGTAGAAGAAGCAATTATATTTTTAAAGGAAAATCAAAAATTAAAAAAGCCAGAATTAATAGATATTGATAACAAAAAGCAAAATAGAAAAACCGAAGAAAGTAAAGAAAAAAATTCCAAAGACTATATTGTAAATGAAGCTCAAATGCTTATTGCAGAATATATTTCAAGATTGGAAAATAAGAATAAAAAAGAAGATATTTCATATAAAAAATTAAAAAAGAAATATAAAATTTTAAAGAAAATCAATGCATCTTTGGGAATTGCACTTATAATAAATATTCTATTATTTTTTACTATCATATAAGAATAAAACACCACTTCCAAACATATATATTAATCAAGAAACTACAAAGGAAGAGGTGTATTTTTGTGGAAAAAACAATATCTCCAGAGGAAAGAATTAGAAGGGCAGAGGAAATTTATTATAGGAGAAGATTAAATAATGGCTCTGTAAGGATGTCAAGTAGCCAAGTAAAAGATGGCAAAGAAAAAAGGAAAATTACTTTATATAAAAAAGTAATTATTCAAGTTCTTATATGTATTCTAATTTATCTTATATTTTCTTTAATAAAAGAAGCAAATTATATTTTTTCGGATGAGGTATTAAATAAAACTAAGCAATTTTTAACAACAGATATTAATTTTAATAATATTGCAAATAGTGTTGGGGGATTTATAAAAGAAAATCAGGACAAACTGGATTTTTTAAGTACATGGATTAATGGGGAAGAACAGCAAGAAAACACAGAAAATTTAGAAAATGTAGAAAGTACTGAAAATGCTGAAGAAACCAATGAGCAAGAAGAAAATACTGAGGCGGAACAAAACTCGGAAAATATAGTAAATGAAGCTAAAGAAAATGATATTGTTGTAGCAAATGCATTAACAGGAATTGGTGGAGCGACTAGCGAAAATGTAGAAGTAGAAACAGCTTCAGATACTACCCAAAAAACTCAAATGGAATTAGATGCAGAATATGTAAAAGAAAATTTTAAGTTGCAGTTACCTGTAAAAGGAACAGTTACTTCGGGTTATGGTGAAAGGGAAGAAACAGAAATTGTATCTGCAACACACCAAGGTATTGACATAGGTGTTAATGAGGGTACAACTATAGTGGCTGCAATGGAAGGAATAGTAAGCTTGGTTTCAGATGAGGGGGAATATGGAACACATGTAAAAATAGTAAATGAGGATATTACAACAATATATGCACATTGTAGCAAAATACTAGTAAAAGAAGGAGAAAAAGTTAAAAAAGGCGAAAAAATAGCATTATCAGGAAATACAGGAAGAACAACAGGTCCGCATTTGCATTTTGAAATACTAAGAGAAAACAGGGCTATAAATCCAGAATTGGTGTTAGATTGGGGACGGTTCTTAATCACCCTATTTAGGGTGATTGGGGACACTTCATAAGTAATAGATTATTAGAGCTATTGGAGATATGGCCCAAGTTGCTATAAATAGTGTGACTAAGAACCGTCCCGAGGAAGGAAAAATGATGAGTATAAAAATTGATTTAAAGATTTTCCTGTTTGGAGTTCTTTTTTTATTGACAAATCAAATTGAAATATATGCAATTTTAATGATATTTGCACTTTTGCATGAATTGGGACATCTATGTGCAGGTCTGATATTAGACTTTAAAGTAAGAACTATAGGAATAAATCCATTTGGGTTTTATATTGAATTTAAAACACAAGTAGAAGATTATAAAAAAGTAAAAAAAGGAAATGAATTATGCCTAAAAAGGTTAGTTATAGCACTGGCTGGACCAATTATAAATATTTTTATTGCAATTGTTTGTATTTTTATTGATACAGAACTTGCCATATCAAGAGAAAACATAATATATGGAAACATCTTACTTGCCATATTTAATCTAATACCTATTTATCCGTTAGATGGAGGCAGAGTGTTAAAAGAGATAATACATATTTTTAAAGGAAAAGAAGAAGCATATAAGCAAATAGTAGAGATTTCTAAAATAACAGTAATTTTGCTTACGATTTTAGTAAGTATTTTAATCTTATACATACATAACATAGCGTTTTTATTAATACTAGCATATTTATGGTATTTAGTGTGGGCTAATGCGAAATTTATAAAAAAGGTTCCCAGCCGCACTAAATAAAGGGAGCGAGGGACGGAAGGCTCTAGAACTACGCTGACGTTCCGCCTGCGCGGACTGCACTTATATAATACAATTGTGGGATTTTTTACAATTCTACGTACAATTTAAAATTGCACAAAAATTCCGTTCGAAGTGACATAAAGCAAGCGAAAAGGTGTAAAAAAATCTTGATTTTCTTAGAAATCCATGGTACAATAGTTAAGTGCAAAATAGCACTTAGCTATTTTCCTTGCTTGCAACAAAAGTTGTAGGCTATTAATCCATAAGGAGGTGAAAGTAATGAACAAATACGAAAGTGTTGTCATTATTAATCCATCTGTAGCAGAGGAAAAAATAAAAGAGCTTTCTCAGAGATTTACAGATATTATTAATAGTGATGGAAAAGTAGAAAAAGTTGAAGAATTAGGCAAGAAGAAATTAGCATATGAAGTTAAGAAAAACAAAGAAGGATATTATGTTGTTATTAATTTCGAAGCTAATCCAGACCTAATTGCAGAACTTGAAAGAAACTACAGAATTATAGATGAAGTTATAAAATTCATCACAATTAAAGCTGAGTAATCAGCAAAACCTTTAATAGAAGAAAGGTAAGGTGTACTAAATGAACAAAGTAATTTTATTGGGTCGTTTAACTAGAGATCCAGAAGTAAGATACACACAAACAAATAACACATTAGTCGCTTCTTTTAGTCTAGCAGTAAATCGCAGATTTGTAAGACAAGGAGAAGAAAGACAAGCAGATTTCATTAACATAGTTGCATGGAGCAAACTAGGAGAATTCTGTAGTAAATACTTTAAAAAAGGTCAACAAGTCGCTGTAGTAGGAAGATTACAAACAAGAACTTGGGATGATGACCAAGGCCAAAAACACTACATAACAGAAGTAGTTGCAGAAGAAGCATATTTTGCAGATAGTAAAAGAGATGGAGATACTTCAAATGGAAGCTTTGATGCTACATTTGGAACAATGCCTAGCAATAATGGCGGTTCTGATTTTGAAATTTCTTCAGGAGATGACCTACCTTTTTAAAGTAAAATCATTATGATAGGGGGAATTAATAATGGCAGACAAAAAGAATAAAAGAAATAACAGAAACAATGATGAAGATTATAATCCTAAATTTAGAAAAACAAGAAGAAAAGTATGTCCATTATGTGCAGACAAAAATCTAAAATTAGATTATAAAAATGCTGACCAGTTAAGAAAATTTATAAATGATAAGGGAAAAATACTTCCAAGGAGAGCAACTGGTGCATGTGCAATTCATCAAAGAGATATTACACTAGCTGTAAAAAGAGCTAGACAAATTGCTATACTACCATATACACAGGATTAGTAGCAAAGAAAAAAGTGTTGAAAAATCAACACTTTTTTTTCTTGGATAAAAACCAGTATTGAAAAAAATGGAAATTTATGCTATTATAAAAAAGGGGTAAAAGCATAATGAAAAATAAAAGCATATTTATTGTAATAGCAATTATTTTAATAATATTTATTGCTATTATTTTATATAAAAATATAACAGGCATAGAGCAAGAAGAAAATAATAATTTTAAGATAGTAACAACATTTTATCCAATATATATAATGACAGAAAATATTACATCTGGGGCACAAAATGTTGAATTAACAAATATGACAGATACAAATATAGGGTGTTTGCATGATTATACATTAGTTACAGCAGATATGAAAAAAATTGAAAATGCAGATATAATAATACAAAATGGTATGGGGCTAGAAAATTTTATGTCACAAATTTTGGGCACATATTCAAATATTAAAACTATAGATAGTAGTAAAAATGTGCAAAGCAAAATAGAAGAAAACTCTCATATTTGGATGAACATACAAAATTATATAGCACAGGTAGAAGAAATTGCAAAAGGCTTAAGTGAAGTAAACCCAGAAAATAGCTTGATATATGAGCAGAACAAAAATGAATATATTGAAAAATTAAAAAATATTCAGGAAAAATATAATTTAGAATTAAGTGGTTTAAATGGAAGAAAGGCAATATGTTTAGATGAGGCATTAGAATATATTGCAAAACAAATTGGGCTAGATATTATATCAATTAAAACAGACCATGAGGAAAGCACTATATCTGCAGAAACTATGAAGAATTTAATTGAAACTATGAAAAATGAAAATATAAATATAATTTTAGTGGAAAGTGGAGATAATTTAAATAATGCACAAACTTTAGCAAATGAAACTGGTGCAAAAATTTATACATTAAATTCTGGACTAACAGGAGAACTAAATAAAGATGCATATATAAATGTTTTAAATCAAAATTTAGAAGAACTTAAAGGTATACAATAAGAAGGAGATAGAAAATGGAAGGACAGTCAGGTGCTTGCGGTTTACACTGCACAAAAATAAATCATATTAGTGTAAAATTTGGAAAAGAAGTAATTTTAAAAGATGTTAATATTCATGTTCACTGTGGGCAACTAACTGTAATAATAGGTAGAAATGGTGCAGGAAAATCCACATTGCTAAAAGCAATTCTAGGTGAAGTAGAACATACTGGAAATATTGTTTTTACAGACATGAAAGAAAATATTACAAAAAAAATAAAAATTGGTTATGTTCCACAAAAAATAAATATAGAAAGACATATGCCAACAACTGTTTATGATTTATTTGCATCATGTATTTGCCATGTGCCAATATTTTTGAAAAAAGATAAAAAAATATATTTAGAAATAAAAAATCAGTTAAAAATATTTGGAGCAGAAAGACTAATTGATAAAAGCATTGGAGACTTATCTGGGGGAGAATTACAAAGAGTTTTGCTAGCAATTGCAACAAAGCCAGTACCAAACTTATTAATTTTAGATGAACCAGTTTCAGGAATTGATAGAAATGGAACAATAGATTTTTATGAACTAGTAAACAATTTAAAAACAAAATATGATATGTCAATTTTGCTAGTATCACATGATTTAGACTTAGTAAAAAAATATGCAGACAAAGTTATATTATTAGATAAAGAAGTAATAAAAGAGGGAACACCTGAAGAAGTATTTAATAGCCTAGAATTTAAAAACAGATTTTAGTGTCTCTTTTGGGGACAGTCCCCAATCTACCATTTTTGTCTCTATTAGGGACAGGTTAAAAATAAGGAGTAGAAATGGAAGTAATTTATAGTATTTTAGAAACAATATTACCATTTGAATTTATTGATTATACTTTTATGAAAAATGCATTAATAGCCATAATATTAATTTCTCCAATATTTGCAGTTTTAGGCACAATGGTTGTAAATAATAAAATGGCGTTTTTTTCAGATGCATTAGGCCACTCTGCCTTAACAGGAATTGCCATAGGTATGCTACTTCGGAATTTCAAATATAAATATTTCAATGATAATTTTTGCAATAATATTTGCTTTGCTATTAAATTTTGTGAAAAATAAAACTAATTATGGTGTTGATACCATAATTAGTGTGTTTTCTTCTATCGCAATAGCACTTGGACTAGCAATGCTTGCGCAAAGTGGAAATTTTAATAAATATTCTAGTTATTTAGTAGGGGATATTTTAAGTATTACTAATACAGAAATATTGTACTTATTCCTAGCTTTTATAGCAGTTGGCATATTTTGGTATTTTGCATTTAATAAATTGAATGTAACAAGCATAAATTCAACATTAGCTAAAAGTAGGGGAATAAATACAAAAACAATAGATAATATATTTGTAGTCTTAATTGCAATTATTGTAATGATTTCTATTAGATGGATTGGAATTTTATTAATTAATTCTCTACTTATTTTGCCGGCAGCATCCACTAGAAACATTACAGGGAATATGAGAAGTTATCATTTAGTATCAATATTATTTTCGCTATTTTCAGGAATAGCAGGGCTTGTAATATCATATTATTGGAATATTCCAACAGGTCCAATGATTGTGCTTATTTCAGGAATTATTTACTTTATTACTTTTGGAATTAAGAAATTAATTAAAGGATAAAAATATAGTTAAAGCATTAGAACTGTCTTTTTCGATTTTTAAAACCTTTCCCCTTTTGGACATCTGTAACTCGGCATAAATGCCGTAAGCAGCTGTCACAAAGTCAGGGTCCACATAAGGCCTTAAAAATCTCAAAAGAAAGTATCTAATGCTTTTTTATTTATTTTAAATTTCTAAAATCTTTTTAGCTCTTAAAACATCCTCAGAGGTTGCAACAGGAACGCCTTCTAATGGATATTTAAATCCAAGCTTTTCCCATTTAAATTTACCCATATCATGATATGGTAAAATTTCTACTTTTTTTACTGAATTTAAACTATTAATAAAATCTTTTAACTTTAATAAATCATCTTTTTTATCAGTTATTCCTGGAACTAATACTTGTCTAATCCACATTGGTTTATTAATATCACTTAAATATCTAGCAAAAGCTAATTCCTTTTTATTAGAAACTCCAGTTAAATCTTTGCAAATCTCATCATTAATGCACTTAATATCTAGTAAAAATAAATCCGCTAAATCAATTACTTTTTTAATATCTTCTGTTAAGTTAAAATTTCCAGAAGTATCAATTGCAACATGTATTCCTTCTTTTTTCAAAATAGGTATAATTTTTAATAAAAATTTTAGCTGTAAAAGTGGCTCACCACCACTAAATGTAACTCCACCACCAGAAGGAATAAAATAATTTTTATATTTTTCAATTCTTGTTAGAACTTCTTCCAAAGTGTATTCAGTTCCACCACATAAATCCCAGGTATCTCTATTATGACAATATTTGCACTTAAGAGAGCAACCTTGCATGAAAACAACGAACCTGATTCCAGGTCCGTCAACAGTTCCAAACGATTCAAATGAGTGAATTTTTGCTTTTAATATTTCCTCCATAATTGGCCTTTCTTTTCCGAAGAAGCGTCCCTTAGTCACCCTATTTAGGGTGACTGGGACCCGTCCCCAATTAGATTTTCTCATGAATAGTTCTGTGAATAACGTCTAATTGTTGCTCTCTTGTTAATTTTGTGAAGTTTACAGCGTATCCAGATACACGAATTGTTAATTGTGGGTATTTTTCTGGATGTTCCATTGCGTCTTCTAGTAAAGCTCTATCAAATACATTAACATTGATGTGGTGTCCTGTTTGAATAAAGAAACCATCTAACATACTTACTAAGTTATTTACTTTTGCTTCTTCATCTTTTCCAAGTGTTCCTGGTGTAATAGAAAATGTATATGAAATACCATCTTCTGAATATTCATAAGGAAGTTTAGCAATTGTATTCATAACAGCTAATGCACCATTTGTGTCTCTACCATGTAATGGGTTTGCACCTGGTCCAAATGGTTCTCCATCTTTTCTTCCATCAGGAGTATTTCCTGTGTTTTTACCATAAACAACATTAGATGTAATTGTTAATACAGATAAAGTTGCTCTTGAGTTTTTGTAAGTATGGTGTTTTTCTAATTTTTTCATAAATGATTTTACTACATTTACTGCAATAGTGTCAACTCTGTCATCATCATTACCATATTTAGGGAAGTCTCCTTCAACTTGGTAATCAACAGCTAATCCTGTTTCATCACGAATAACTTTTACTTTTGCATATTTAATAGCAGATAAAGAGTCTGCAACAACAGATAGACCAGCAATTCCGCATGCCATTGTTCTTAAAATATCTCTTTCGCTATCATGTAATGCCATTTCTAAAGCCTCATAAGAATATTTATCATGCATGTAATGAATCATATTTAATGCTTTGATATATGTTTTAGCAACATATTCCATCATATTATCAAATTTTCTCATTACTTCATCATAATCTAAATATTCAGAAGTTATAGGTGCAAATTCTGGTGTGATTTGTTTTCCAGTTTTTTCATCTCTACCACCATTTATAGCGTAAAGTAAAGCTTTTGCTAGGTTAGCCCTTGCACCAAAGAATTGCATTTGTTTACCAATTTTCATAGCTGATACACAGCATGCAATACCATAGTCATCACCTAAAGTAATTCTCATTAAATCATCATTTTCATATTGAATAGAAGATGTTTTAATAGAAATATCTGCACAGAATTTTTTAAATTCTTCTGGCAAATTCTTAGACCATAATACAGTTAAATTTGGTTCTGGTGCAGGTCCTAAATTTATTAAAGTATGAAGCATCCTAAAGCTATTTTTTGTAACCAATGTTCTTCCATCAATACCCATACCACCAAGGCTTTCTGTTACCCATACTGGGTCACCGCTAAATAAGCTGTTATATTCAGGGGCTCTTAAGAAGCGTACCATCCTTAATTTCATAACAAATTGATCTACTAATTCTTGTGCAGCTTCCTCTGTTAATGTTCCATTTTTCATATCTCTTTCAATATAAATATCTAGGAAAGTAGAAGTTCTACCTAAACTCATAGCAGCACCATTCTGATCTTTTATAGCACCTAAATATCCAAAATATAGCCATTGAAAAGCTTCTTTACTATTAGCAGCAGGTCTTGAAATATCAAAACCATAACTTTTTGCCATTTCTTTTAAATCATTTAATGCGTCGATTTGATCATGAACTTCTTCACGGTTAAGAATTAATTCTTCTGTCATTTCATCTCTATCAAGTGTTGTTAATTCATCTTTTTTACTTTCTATTAAAGCATCAACACCATATAAAGCAACCCTTCTGTAATCGCCTATAATTCTTCCACGTCCATATCCATCTGGAAGGCCAGTAATTAAGTGTGAGCTTCTAGCGGCTCTTATTTCTGGTGTATAAACAGCAAAAACACCGTCATTGTGGGTTTTTCTTAGGTTATGATAAATATATTCAATATCATCATCTACTTTATAGCCATAGCTCTCACATGATTTTTCTACAATACGAATACCACCATTTGGCATAATTGATCTTTTTAAAGGAGCGTCTGTTTGAAAACCAACAATTTCCTCTAAATCTTTATCTATATATCCTGGAGCATAACGGTTAATTCCAGATGGTGTTTTAGTATCAACATCAAGAACATCACCATTTTCTCTTTCTTTTTTATATAAATCTAAAACCTTATCCCATAGTTTTTTAGTTTTTTCTGTAGGACCACTTAAGAAATCACTATTTCCTTCATAAGGTGTATAGTTAGCTTGAATAAAACTCCTAACATCAATTTCCTTTGTCCATTCACCTTGTTTGTTAAAATTTTCCCATTCTTTAAAATCCATAAAAATCCTCCTTAAAACGTTAATAATCAGTAAAACATATTTACTGCACATTTAATGATATCATATTTTCTATAGGTTATCAACATTTTTCTACATAAAAATTAAAAAAATAACATTTAATAAAAGACAAGAAAAATTTTCCTTGTCTTATTATTAACTATTTAAAATAAAATTATTCTTCTTCACTAATAACTTTAGCAATTTTGTAAATTAGCTTTTGTTTATCTGAAGAAACATTACTTAAGATATCGTTGAATTCTGCTGTTAGATAATTTTTAGAATTACTAGAAGCACCATTTAAGATATAACCTTCTGTTACGCCTAGAATTTCACAAATTTGAGTTAGCCTTTTTAAATTAATATGAGAACTGCCTCTTTCAACTCTACTTAAAAATGCTACTGAAACGTCTATCTTTTCTGCTAATTTTTCTTGAGTCATATTTTTATCAGTTCTTGCCTTCTTTAATCTTTCTCCAATAACTGTATAATCAAGTGCCATAATTTTCCCTCCACATTTTTCATATTAATTTATATATAGCATTTATGTTTAAAACTTCACAGATACATATAAATTAATATTTACCTGCAATATAAATAAATATTTATATTATTATGTGGCGTAAATTATTAAATATGTATAAAACTAGCAAGAAATTACTTCATAAATTGGAAAAAGATGGGAAAAAGAAAAATTGACAAAAAAAGTCATTAAAATTATCAATTTTATAATAGTTCCACTCTAATTATGATGATGGTGATGGTGTGGGGGTTCAATATTTAAATTTGGTTTACAGTCAACATCATCACAAGCTTCATCTTCAGTTTCAAGTATTGCATGGCATATACCATGCTCTTCTAACTCTTTTCTGATTTCTTTTTTTATTTTACTTATATCACTAGATTTTGTGACTATATGCATTGTTGCATAATTATTATAACCATCTATACTCCATACATGTATATGGTGTATATCATTTACTCCATCAATTTTTTGCAAATGTTCTTTTAAATCTACAATATTGATATCTTGAGGAGTTTTTTCCAAAAATAAATCTAAAATTTGTTTTAGACCTTTTAAAGTATTTATTAAAATAAACAATGCTACACCTATACTCATTAATGGGTCTAAAATTTTTATATCAGTAAAATTCATTACTATAGCACCAATTAAAACAACTACCCAACCTAGTACATCTTCTAGCATATGAAGATTTACAGATTTTTGATTTATTGAATTTCCTTCTCTTGTTAAATATGCTGCAATAAAGTTCATTACTACACCAATAATTGCAAATATTATCATCCCTTTATAATTAACTTCTGCAGGCTCTATAATTCTTAATACTGCATTATAAATAACTAAAAGAGAGCCAACTAATAAAATTACATTTGTTATTAATCCACCAAGTACTGAATATCTGACATAGCCATATGTATAATTGCTATCTGGCTTCTTTTTGCTTTTTTTCTCCAAAAAAAATGATATTCCTATACTTAGGGCATCTCCCATATCATGTATAGAATCTGATAATATTGCTACAGAATTTGTAAATATTCCACCAAAAAATTCAAAAATTGAAAATGCTAGATTTAATATAAATGCAAACAAAATATTTTTTTCTGTTTTCAACTTTAAAACCTCCTTATGTTTTTTATTCTACTACACTTTTATAAATATATCAATTATAATTAAAATTATTAATAAAAACTACCTATAACAAAACTGTTCTAATATAACCTTCTTAAGAATACAATGTAGAAAACAGCGTATTCTAAGGGGGTTTTTCATTTGAGAAGAAATGGTTCAATAGAAGAACGAGCAATTAATTTAGCACACTATATTATAGATAACAAAGATACGGTTAGAGGAGCAGCGAAAAAGTTTGGTGTAAGTAAGAGTACGGTACACACCGAAGTAACATTCCAGAACGGTAAAAATAAATCACCTATAATCCCAGAAAGTATTGAAATTAAAAA
>CALXUZ010000037.1 GCA_944391825.1 uncultured Clostridia bacterium
AGATTTAATCAAATCTTATAGTCTTAATTTCGCATACGTGTATAGTTAAGGCTCCATTTGAATACAACTTACGGACTATAATGGTTCGTAAGTTTTTTAGTAATTATTATTCTCCCAATTCCCTTCAAATACTGTAACTGCAGGGCCAATCATATACACATGATTGTTTTCTTTGTTCCAAGCCACTTCTAGTTTTCCACCTAGTAATTTAACATTTGCTTTGTTATCAATTAATCCATTTAAATTGCAAGCTACAACCGAAGCACAAGCTCCTGTTCCGCATGCTAGAGTTTCACCTGTTCCTCTTTCCCATACTCTCATTTTTATGTTATGTCTGTCTATAATTTCTATAAATTCAACATTAGTTTTTTGAGGAAATAGTTTATTATGTTCTATTAATTTTCCATATTCTTTAACATTAAAATTATCTACATTTTTTACAATAGTTATTGCATGAGGGTTCCCCATTGATACGCATGTAAATATAAAATTTTTTCCATTTGCGTTAATTTTCAGATTTTTAATAGGACTTTTTTGTGATAGTACCGGTATTTTAGCAGCCTCTAAAATCGGCTCTCCCATATCTACTTCAACAGTCTTAACTTTTTTATTTAAAATATTTAATCTTAATTTTTTTATGCCTGCCAAAGTTTCTATACTAATATTAGTTTTATTAGTTAATCCTTTATCATATACAAATTTTCCCACACACCTAATTCCATTGCCACACATTTCAGCTTCACTTCCATCTTGGTTAAACATTTTCATTTTAAAATCAGCAATATTACTTTTTTCTATTAAAATTATTCCATCACTTCCCACACCAAAATGTCTATCACTCATGATTTTAGCTAATTTTGAAATTTCTTTAATATTATTAGTAATGTTATTAATATATATATAATCATTGCCTAATCCCTGCATTTTTGTAAATCTTATCATATATTTTCCCCCTTTATATATTTTATGCTATCTAAAGCTAAAATATATAAATATTATTTTACAGAAATTTATTATAAAATTAAGAAAGTCAAAGGCTTTAAAATCAATGTATACAAGCAAAAAACGTTAGCAAAATTGCTAACGTTTTAATATTACATTGAGTGTCTTCCTTTTGGTTTCTTAGGCTTACCCTCGTTTTTTTCTTCTTCATCATTTTTTATAAAGTCATCCAATTTATCCTCTTTTTTCTCTTTTTTTGGTTTTCTTTTTGTTTCTTCATCATCTGCTTCATATCTTGACATTAAATTAATATTTATATTATCATCATCACTTAAATCATCATTTAAGCCATCATTTTTCTTTGCTCTTTTACGTTTGATGATAATGTATATAGCAATAATGATTACTGCAATTCCAACACCAATTCCAATATATACAGGCATACCTAATTCGCCTTTTTCCTCTTCTACTGTCGCCCCTTCTGCAATGTTTACTTTAATTTGATATGTAGCTGTTTCTGTTCCATCTGCTGAAGTTAATAATATGGTTACTATATTTTCTCCAATTTGAAAATTGCTATTTCCTATAATCTCAACTGTTGCATCTGCTTGGTTTGGAGTTGCTGTAATTTCAAGACTATCCACAAATGTATTTAGTGGTAGTTCATATGTATATGTATCTGGGCTAAATGCACCTTCAAAGTTTACTCTTTCTATTGTTAATGCTGATAGTTTTAAAGTATCATCTGTTAGTGTTCCTTCACCTTTTTTTACAGTAATAAAATATGTTCTTGTTGTGTTATCTTCTGCTGTTACTTTAACTTTTATAACATTATCTCCTTCTTGTAAATTTTCATTACCTTCTACAGTTACTTTTGCCTTGCTGTCTTCTGCTTTTGCATCTATTTTAAGTTCTGTTACATCTCCATCTACAGTTGCAGTATATTGTGTAGTTTCTTTATTGAATTCTGGTGTCATTTCAACACCTTCAATTGATAATGAAGAAAGATTTTTGTTGCTAGATTTTTCTTCTTCTTTCTCTTCTTCTGGTTTATCATATGTAATTAAATAGCTTGCAATATATTTTGTGGCTCCATTGTATGTTACACGATACCATGTGTAACCATTTATTGTGTCGCTTGATGTTCCTGTTAGTTTTAATTCTGTTCCAGCTGGTACAGAAGTAGCACTACTGCTTGTTGACCAACTTGAACGCAAATTACACTCTTGTTTTGTATATACTGTATCATTAACTGATTTAAATGTTGGTTTCTTAGTTGTGGTAGAGCCACTTGATGAGGAACCTGAGTTTCCACTTCCGCTTGAACTTGAACCACCAGAGCCACTAGTTTTCTCTTTAAATGTTATAGTAACAGAATCACTAATATTGGATGTAACATCTGTTGTTCCATCTGTTACATCACCTGTTAATGAAACAGTACATGTTCCTGCTTTACTACTTGTTACTGTATATGTTTTTGTAGTCTTTTCATTTACTGCGTCTTCATTGTATCCTACTATTGTATCTGTAGCACTTCCTGAAACCTCTAGATTCCATGTAGCCGCATTGATTGATACCGTTACTGTGACCTTATCTCCTGCTGTTGCTGTTGTTTTACTAGCGCTTATACTTGCTGTCGCTGCATTTGACTTAGAAAGAATAGACAATGCTATCCACACAAATATAATTAATAATATTGTCTTAATTGTTTTTCTCATTTTTCTTCTCCTTAAATTTCTATTTTACCTGTACCTTTTAAGTACTTTACAATTTTCAATAAATCAGCCGAATTAATACTATTGTCAGAATTCACATCAGCAGAACTTTTTACGCTATCATCATTAAACTTATTAATTCCTTTTAAATGCTTTACTATTTTAAGTAAATCACCAGAATTAATCTCAGCGTCACAAGATGGATCTCCCTTAACTACTGCTGTGTATGTTTTTCCATCTATTGTAATTGTGTAGCCGGTACCTATTTTAGCATCTTTTGCAACGGTCTTATCTCCATTTTTTACTACAATATCATCAGATAATGCTTTTAGCCCTTCTACAGTAAGCCCTGGAACACAAATTACATTTTTATCTTCTTCTCCTACTACATATTTTACGGAACTCAGAGATTTTATCCATGCCTCTCCAGTTTCTTTATCCTGCCTTACTACATAACCTACTATTCCAGATTGTGTAACAACTTTATCCCAAATATATCCACCATTATTTGATGCTTCTTTTTGTATTCTAAATAGTTCTGTTCCTTGTACTACAGCAGTTATAACATTATTACCACTAGTTGTTGGCTCAGACCTAATGTTAAGCCCATCTGTGCATATTACTTCTACATAATCATATTTTCCACTTGCCTCATCATATAAATCTATATTAGGGTCTTTTTCAGTTCCAATTGCCACATATCCGCAGCTTCCATCAGAAAGTTTTACACGGTACCAACTTTCTCCATTTAAGTTTGGATATTTTCCTTTTTCTACAGCTGTAACAATTTTTCCTGGTGATATATATTTTATAATCTCTGTACCTGAAGTTCCTGGACCATTTCTTAAAGCAACTTCATTTAGCACCACATATTTTTCGTTGCAATTACTTTGAAGAGAAAGTTCTGTTAAGTATGTTCTTGAAACATAGCCTTTTGAGCCATCACTTAATACTACTTTATCCCAATAATAGCCATCAGAATCTTTTTTCTCTGCTAATTCAATTCTTAATAGTTTTGTTCCTTTATTAAGTGTTTTAAGTACTGCTCCACTTATACTAGCAGTTTTTCTAATATTTACACTGTTTTCATTAATTTGCACATCTTGTGTAATAATAGTTTCTTTACCAGGCTCTGCAGCTTTTATTGTTGGCATATTTTTATACACCGGAATTTTAAATTTAATTTTTACGTCTTTTGAAAGAAGCCCCATTGATTTATATGCACTTCTTACAGTTTGTCCCTCTGTTTTGCTAGCAGAAACATTTGTCATGTATTGGTGACCATAATATCCATCTCCACCATCTACCACATCAAATTTTTGAAAATATAAAGTGTCTTGTCCAATACTAATATAGTTTTTAGCAATTGCCTCTACTCCGCCTTTAATAGCTTTTTCCGGGTCTGTCCAACCTTTATCTTTGGCTGTTTTTAATCCACTTCCTATAATATCATCTCCAAAAGCTCCCCAGTTAAAGTAGTTATAATATCCTTTATATGAACCATATGTACCAGAAACTATTACACTTCCCTCACCCGTTCCAATTTCCTGGCGAATTCTTGATGCAATGTGATATGGGCTAACATCATATGTTTTTGCAGCTTCCATAATAACATCTACATATGTTTTGTTAATTGTTTTTTTAGCACCTTTTGTATCATAATATGTGATTTTTCCTTGCATATAATCACAATCAGCCAATATTTTTTCTACACCTTCTTTTGTTTGGTTTGTAGAATCATATGTTAATTGTTCAAATTGGAAAATATAGTCTTCGCATATGGAATTACGTGGGTCTAAATAGTATGCAACAGCTGCTATAGAAGCACAATACCAACCAGGTTCATACTGTTTACTTCCACAAGTTGCACAATTCCATAAAGAACTTTTTTTGGAAATTAAGCTTCTACCATGCCTTGCTACGGTTTCTGCTTCTAAAACATCTGACCAGTCAAGCCCTGTTTCATAAATTTCAAACTCCCAGTTTGGATATTCTTTTTGTAAATGTTCTATTAATTCCTCATATCCGGGATAATTTGCAAATTTAGAGCTATATGAAGCCTCAGAATTTTTTTCAAAATAGAAAACAAATATTGTTGATAATAATAAAATAATTAGTGCTATACTTAATGTTTTTCTCATATATATCAAATCTCCTTTTCAAAAAATGAATTGGATTTTTTCCTCCTCGTTTGTGACATTTTTCAACAAAATAAGTATAACACTAATAAATTTTCTAGTCAATTAAAATCGCAAAAAAACGAAAAAGTTTTGATTATCTATTACAGCATCCACAGTTTGTAAATAGTAGTAAGAATATTAGTATAAAGAATAATATGCTGTTATCTCCACATCCTCCAAATAAATTTCCAAAACAACCATAGTTATTATTGCGTCCACATCCGCAACCACAATCTCTTTCTTCTGGCATTTCATTTTCCTCCTTATCTTTAATAATATTATTACATAGTATGCAAAATACAAATTTTGTGTTACAATAATAAAGGTTAATATTTTTTAGCGGAGGTTTTTATGCCTAAGGTTGAACTTTTGGCTCCGGCAGGAGATTTAGATTGCTTAAAAGCAGCAGTACAAAATGGTGCTGATAGTGTATATTTTGGTGTTGATAAATTTAACGCTAGGATTTATGCAACAAATATCAATGAAAATTCTTTAAAAGATGCAATTATGTATTGCAAACTTAGAAATGTAAAGACGCATTTAACTTTAAATACTTTAATTAAAAATTCAGAGTTTGAAGATGCTGTTAAATTGGCACAAAAAGCTTATGAATTTGGAATTGATGCTATTATTGTGCAAGATTTAGGGTTAGCTAAATATTTAATTAATAACTTTCCAGATTTGCCAATTCATGCAAGTACACAGATGACTGCACATAATTTGCAAGGTGTTTTGGAATTAGAAAAAATAGGTTTTAAAAGGGTAGTTCTTGCCAGAGAATTTTCGATTGATGAAATTGAATATATTTGTCATAATACAAATGTTGAAATAGAAACTTTTATACATGGTGCATTATGTATATGTTACTCTGGGCAATGCCTATTTTCTAGTGCTGTTGGTGGTCGTTCACGGAAATCGTGGTCAATGTGCTGCACCTTGTAGGTTACCATATGAATTATTGGTAGTAAGTAATAAACGGTCAATCTGAGAAAAGCAAAGTATTGGATAAAGGTCATATTCTTAGTCCAAAGGATTTATGTGGTCTTGCATATATTCCACGCCTGATTAATGCAGGTGTAAAATGCTTTAAAATAGAAGGTCGCATGAAAAATCCTGAATATGTTGCAACTGTTACTAGGATTTATAGAAAATATATTGATATGGCATTAAGTGGCAAGGAATATATTATTGACGATAAGGATATTGCAGATTTAATGCAAATCTTTAACCGTGGTGGTTTTTCTAGTGGGCATCTTTCCAGCAATCCTAATAGAGGTTTTGTGTTTAAGGATAAGCCTAACCATATTGGTATTTATTTAGGAACTGTTGAAAAATATAATTCTAGAAAGGGATATATTACCATTAATTTAGAAACTCCTCTTGATATAGGTGATTCCATTAGCCTAGAAACCGAGAACTCTACATATCTTGTTTCTGAGTTAATGTATAATAATGAAAATATTAAAACTGCAAATGCTAGAACTAGGGTTACTATTGGCAGGATGAAGGGTAAAATTAAAATTGGCTGTAAGGTTTACAAAGTGACAAGTAAAAAACTTATGGAACAAGCCCGCCTTTCATATATTAATTGTGAAAATAAAAAAATTCCTATTAGCTGTAATATTACAATAAAAAAAGATGAACCTATTAAAATGGAATTATTTACTACAAATGATGTACATCCTTCTGGCATTTATCACAAGATTAAAATAGAAACTGTTTCAAATGTTGTTCCTGTTGATGCTTTAAAAACACCAACTAGTGTTGAAAGAATTATTAAGCAGATTTCTAAGACTAATAATACCCCATATACATTTGAGAATATCACTGTTTATTTAGATGATGGACTTTATGTTCCAAGTATTAGTAGTTTAAATGAACTACGCAGAAATGCAATTGAAAAATTGGAAAAAGAAATTGAAAAAAGAGTTTTAAGAAAGCCACCTGAAATTACTTTTGAGCATGAAGATACTATTACATATATTCCAAAATTGGCACATCCAAAAATTTCTTTATCATTAAGGCATTTATTTACCAATTATGATTATACTAAATTAGAACATGATAAGATTTCTAGAATTTACTTAGCATTAAAGCTTTTTGTTAATAAAAATTATGTAGATATTATTGATTATTTATCAGAACATAATAATATATATATATATTTGCCAACTATTATAAAGTCTAATTACAAAAACATTATATTAAATTCCTTGGATGATATTACTTCAAGATTTTCAGTTAAGGGATTTGTGCTTTCAAATATTGCTGACTTTAAATTTTTGGAAAAATACAGAGGCAAATATGATTTAATTGGAAATTATTCATTAAATGTTTTTAATAACTACACTATGGAAGAATATAAAAACCTTGGATTAAATTGTGTTACATTATCACGTGAATTAAATGAAGAAGGTTTAAATGAGATATTAAGAACTTCTAATATTGACTCTGAGTTAATTGTATATGGAAACTTGCCTATTATGGCTACAAATTATTGTTTTTTAGGTAAAACCAACCATTGCTACCCAGATTGTGGTGCTAATTGCAAAAAAGATTATAAATATTATTTAAAAGATAGACTTGGCTTTAAGTTTAGAATTATACCAGACAGCATACAAACTGTTACAATAATATGCAATAGCAAAACATTATCTATTAGTACTAAAAACTTACCTATTACCTCTGTACGCCTAGATATGATTGATGAGACAATTGATGAAATAAATGAGGCAATTGACAAGGCATATACACGCGAAAAACTAGAAGGTCCACAATATACAAATGGAAATTTATATAGGTAAAATTACTAATTATATGATTAGATTTTAGCCTTAACATATCTTTTGAAATTTTTAGGGCCTTACGCGGGCGACCATTGTGACAGCTGTTCGAGGCATTTATGCCGAGTTACAGATGTCCAAAAGGGGAAAGGTTCTAAAAATTGAAAAAGATATGTTAAGGCTTATTAAAGTTTATTGTCTGGTGGTTAATTCTATTATTAAATCCATATTATCATCATTTGCTGCCTTATTTTTACGAATCGCTCCACACTTTTTACAACGATAGATAATTACATATCCTTTTTTGCTATCTGGTTCTACCCTAATTGGCTCTAATATTCCATGGCATATTTCTTCTCTATCGCCTGGGTTTATATCCACATGCTTTGAACATAGGCAATTATTGCAGTGGTCCCTACATGTATATCCTAATGCTTCTACTTTATTTCCACAATTTTCACAAATAAATTCCTCATCTATTTCTGTAAATCTTCTACCCATATCTTACCTCATTTTTCTAATATTCAAAAATACTTCCACCAATGAATTCTCTTAACAAAGAATTTTCTGGAACATATTTATCGTCAATATCCTCAAAATATTTTAAAAATTCATGTAAACGTTTTGCTTCTGAATATTCTGGGTGTGTATTATCTATTTGTGCTAATAACGGCATTAAATATTTTTTTAGCACACAAATTTCATATATAAGTGAAGTATTGAACATACTATCACTTTGCTCTTGAAATGGGAATATGTACTTTTCTTCCCCTCTATTTACAGAATCCCATATTTGTAAAGTATGTAATGCGCTGTATCCTCTAAAATTGTGGTCTCTTACCATCCTTCTCATTAATCTACTATCTGTTGTAGAAATTCTGTTATAATAGTCAATGTTAAGCACTGTTAATGCGCTTATATATATTTTATATTTCTTATCTTTTGGAATAGATTCTGTTAGTTTGTCATTTAAGCAGTGAATACCTTCTATAACAAGTATTTCATCATCTGCTAACTTCATTTTTTCTCCATTATATTGTTTTGTACCTAATTTAAAATCAAAAGTAGGGCACAAAATTTCTTCTCCATTTAATAGAGCATTTAAATGGTCATTAAATAATTTTAAATCAATTGCTTCTAAACACTCAAAATCATATTTTCCATTTTCGTCTAGCGGAGTATCTTTTCTTTCTACAAAATAGTTGTCAACAGATATTGTAACTGGTTTTAGTCCATTTAGTCTTAATTGGATTCCAAGCCTTTTAGCAAATGTTGTTTTTCCAGAAGATGATGGACCTGCAATTAGTATAACTTTTACTCCTCTTCTTTTTACTATATTATCTGCAATATCTGAAATTTTCTTTTCATGCAATGCTTCTGCAAGTAAAACTAATTCTGCTGCATTTCCACTTGTAATTTGTTTGTTTAGTTTATATATAGTATTTATATCTAATATTCTGTGAATATCTTTGTATTCATCCAATGTAGCAACCATTTTTTTACTAGCAGTTCCTTTTTCCAATTCATGTGGATTTCTTTTGCTTGGATATCTAATTATAAATCCATCATTATATGGTAATATTTCAAATACACGTATAAACCCTGTACTTATTGGCATTGCTCCATAGAAATAGTTGTAATATTCTTCACAAAAATACAAAGAAACTTCTTCTTTTTCCTTATTATCTAATTGTAATATTCCCCTTAGGGTCTTTTCTTTTTCATAAAATTTTTCTGCTTCTTCTTTTGTCATTTCCACTTTTTTTATTGGTAAGTTGGCTTTTACAATTTCTTTCATTTTAGTTCCAACATTTTTTATCATTTCCTGTGTTAATTCCATATTGTCTATCTCGCAATACATTGCATTTGTTAATTGGTAATTTACAGAAAGTAGCGCCTCTGGGTAACACTCGCAAAAGGCTTTACTCATTATGTATAAAAGTCCTCTAATATATATTTTTCTTCCATCACTTACCAATGTATTTACAAAATTAATATTGTCATTTTCCTTTGGTATATAATTTAAACTTTTAATTTCATTATTACAATTGCACGCAATAATAGTGTCATCTGACTCAATTTCTGTTTTAAATAGCTCTGCAATTGTTTTATTTTCCTCTATTTCTTTTGTTTGTCCATTTAATTGTATTTTCATATTGTTATATTCGTATAAATACGAAATCTCCTTTCTTTTTATTCTACGCTTTTTAAGCTCTCTATCATATTAATTTTCTTTAGAGTAAAATATGTTGTAATATTTACAATTAGTGCAAAAACAGCAGTTATAATAATTCCATATATATAGCATGATGCTGGTATGTATGGGTTAAACATCAATATATCTAATTCACAAGTTTTAATTATAAATGTTGTTAAAAAGTTTCCGCCTATTAAGCCAACAAGTATTCCTATTGCTGTTAGAATAATTGTCTCATGTCCTACATAGTCATATACTTCCTTATCGTAAAAACCTAGAACTTTTATTGTTGCAAGTTCTCTAATTCTCTCACTAATATTTGTATTAGATAAATTATATAATACAACTAAGACTAGTAATCCTGCTGCAATTATCAAAATCCACACTACTAATGTCATATTATTCATTACATCTTCGAAAATTCCTTCACTTACAGAAGTAAACACTATACTTGCAATATTATCATCTTGCAAAATTTGTTTTCCCAACGCATCTTCTTGTTCTTCACTTAAATCATCTGTTAAGGCAAGGATTGTATTTGGTCTCATATCTTCATTGTATAAATTTTTATATAATTCTGGTGACATATACATATAGTGGTATAGATAATTTTCTGTTATTGCAGAAACTTTGGTATTAACTTCTTCATCATCTGCATTTTTAATTGTAACTGTATCTCCTACTTTAATATTTAATAATGTAGCAAGTTTTTCAGTTATAATTATTCCTTGGTCATCTAAAGTATAGGTTTTTTCCTTATCTTTTCTATCTCTTAAATCAATAAAATTTGATAAATTATTTATATCTTCTGGTACAATTAATTGAATATCTTGGTTATTATCATTTTTAACAATTTCTACTGACTGCATATCTGCTTTTAAAGTATTCTTTATTTCAGCAGTATTTATAATTTTATCATATGCTTCTTGAATTTCCTTTTGTTTTAGCCCATCTTTTAATGTCATTTGTATATCATATTTAAAAATTTCTCCATATTGTGCAGGTATCATAGAATCTACTGCATTTCTAAGTCCAAATCCTGCAACTATTAGTGAAGTACAGCCAGTTACCCCTATAATTGTCATTAAAAATCTCTTTTTGTATCTAAAAACATTTCTAGCTGTTACTTTTTGTGTAAAGTTCAAATGTTTCCAAATAAATGGTATTTTCTCTAAAAATACTCTTTTGCCTGGTTTTGGTGCCTTTGGCCTCATTAGACTTGCTGGGGTATTCCTTAGTGTTCTTACTGAGCTATAAATTGTTGAGCCTATTGTGCAAAGCCCTGCTGCTGCCATACCAAAAATTGCATATTCAATATTAAATTCTAATATTGTTGGTGGTAATATGTACATCATTCCATACATATCACTTATAACTTTAGGAATTAAATAAAATCCTATGCTCATGCCTATTAATCCGCCTACAATTGTTGAAACTGTAGCATAAATAATGTATTTACTTGCAATCTGCCTTTTTCTATATCCTAGTGCCTTTAGTGTTCCTATTTGCACCCTTTGCTCTTCTACCATCCTGGTCATAGAAGTTAAGCTAATTAGTGCTGCAACTATAAAAAATACTATTGGGAAAACCGCTGCAATGTTTTCAATTCTGTCTGTTTCTTGTAAATAGCTAACATAACCAACATTTGTGTCCCTATCTAAAATATACCAATCCGGTTTTTCTATTTGTTCTAATTCAACTTTGGCATCATCCAATTCCTCTTGTGCCTTTTTTATTTCTTCTTCAGCTTTTTTCTTTTCATCTTCTAATTTTTCTTCGTTTTCTTTAATTTCTTTTTCAGCATTGTTTAGTTCAGCTTCTGCTGAAGCAAACCCGCTATCAAAACTTTTTTTATTAGCTTCATAATTTTTAATTTGAGTATTTAATGTTGTGCGTGCTTTTTTTAGTTCTTGCTCAGCATTTTCAAGTTCTTCTTCTCCAGATGAAATTTGCTCTTTAATACTATTTATTGTTTCATCTAAACTTTCTAGCATTATTCCTTGTTTTTCTAATTCTGTTTTTATTGTTTCTATTCCAGCATTGACCTGCGCAATTTGTGCCTGCAATTTAGTTATTTGTGTTTTTATTTCTTCTATTTTTTCTGCATCGGTTTCCACTTCTAACTGTGAATTTAACTCTTTAAGGCTATTATTTAATGTAGTTAGTGTAGCATTTAAAGTATTATACTGTTTTTGCACATTTTGTAAGCTTTCTAGTTGTGTTTTTGTCTGAGTTATTTCTGTTTCTGCTATTTTCTTTTCTTCTTCGAATAATTTTTCCTGGCTAGTTAATTCTTCATCTGCTTTATCTAATTGTTGTTTAGCTTTGGCTAGCTGACTTTGGGCGGAAACCTTTTGCTCTTCTAATTCTACCCATCCATTTTCTACTTCTTTTTTAGCCTCTTCAATTTGTTCTTCTACATCAGAAATTTCTTTATCTGCTTTTTCCTTTTGTTCATCTAATTCTTTCTGTCCATCTTCAATTTTTTTATTTGCTTCATCATAAATTTCTTGATATCTTTCTTGTCTTCTTTCTTCAGAAATTTCTTCTATTCTATCTTGAACATCTTGAACTGTATCTTCATAGTTTTTATTATATGTTTTTAAGTCTTTTGCACCTGCTACT
>CALXUZ010000038.1 GCA_944391825.1 uncultured Clostridia bacterium
AAACAGGAAAAATTACTAAAAAGATTACAATCTAAACCAAAAGATTTTACATATGATGAGGCAAAGAGAATATTAAATGAATTTGGATTTATTGAAGACAATAAAGGCAAAACTTCTGGTTCAAAAGTAATATTTAAGCTAAATAATAATAAAAAAATATGCTTACACAAACCACATCCAAGTAGAATATTAAAGGAATACCAGATTAATGAAATAATAAGATTATTGAAAGAATGGGGGTTTTTAAGATGAATAATATAATGGAATATAAAGGATATTATGCTAAAATAGAGTATAGCGATGAAGATAAATGCTTTTTCGGAGTTGTAAGAGGATTAAGAAATACTTCTATATCTTTTGAGGGAGAGACAGTTGAAGAATTGAAAAAAGATTTTGAAGATGCTATTGATTGTTATTTAGAAGATTGCAAAGCCAACAATGAAGAACCAGAAAAACAATATAAAGGAAGTTTTAATATAAGAATAGAGCCGGAATTACACGTTGAAGCAGTAAAATTTGCAAATTTATTTAATATGTCATTAAATCAATTTGTGGCAAAAGCAATTAAAGATGAAATAGAAACTTATGAAAAAGCAAGAAATTAAATATATCTATTTTCGAATTCATTAATAGAAATTGGTTTGCTAAAATAATAGCCTTGAAAAATATCAATACCAATTTCTTTTAGATATTCAATTTCCTGCCTATTTTCAACACCTTCCATAATGGTTAAAATTCTTAATTTGTGTGCCATGTCAACTATGCTTTCTAAAATAATTTGAAATCTGCGGTGTTCTAGTAAGCCATCTAGAAAACTTTTATCTATTTTTAAAATATCAATTGGAATATTTTTAAGCATATTAAAAGAAGAATATCCAACACCAAAATCATCCATGGCGGTTATAAAACCAAGCTCATGAATTCTTTTATGGGCTTTTTTAGCAATTTCTATATCTTTAATCACAGCACTTTCTGTAACTTCAAGTTCAATAAACTCAGGCGAAACATCATATTTATTTAAAAGTTCTATTAAATCTTGCCCATGTTTTTCATTTGATAGATGATTAGCAGATTCATTAACTGAAATTCTTAAAAAAAATCCTTTTTTATTCCAGCTTTGTTGTAATTTACATACTTCTTCTAAAACATAAGTATCAAGTCTTTCAATAAGTCCAGCTTTTTCATATAATGGAATAAAACTATCAGGTGATAGTAATTTATCACCTATAATTCTTCTAACCAGTGCTTCTGCACCAACTAATTTTTCTGTTCTGCTATCAAATTGTGGCTGCAGAAATACTATAAATTCATTTTCTTTTAATGCTTTTTCAAAATCTTTTTTTAAATCCAAATTTTCCATAATATTACTATTGTACGTTTTTTGAAAAAAATTATACATATTAAAAAATAGGCAATATATAATGTGGGGCAATTATTAATTGCTCAAGCAAAAGATTTACAAATAAAAGATATACAGTACAGGGGAGAACAATAGTCACTCCTACAAGTAACATCAAAATAATGAATTCGATTGTGAAAAAGCGGAAAATTGTGGTATAATAATAAGAGTTTATAGTAAAAGGAAGGAAAAAATGATTTCAAAATATTCAAATCAAAAAAACAAAATAAATGAAGAAGAAATAAAAGAAGCAGCAGAAGAAATAAAAAATGGAAACTTAGTACTTTTTCCAACAGAAACAGTGTATGGAATTGGCGCAAATGCATTAAATGCAGAAGCTGTAAAGAAAGTTTTTATAGCAAAAAATAGAGCACCAGATAATCCCCTTATTGTTCATGTTTGTAGCATAGAAATGGTAGAAAAAATAGTTCAAGAAATAACTCCATTAGAGAAAAAACTAATGGAAAAATTTTGGCCAGGACCATTGACTATTATTTTTAATAGGAAAAGTGAAAAAATTATTCCAAATGTCGTAACTGCCAATTTAGATACGGTTGGAATTCGTATGCCAAGTAATAAAATAGCAAAAAAATTAATACAAGAAGCAGGTGTTCCAATTGCAGCACCAAGCGCAAACATATCGGGCAAGCCAAGCGGAACAAAAGTAGAAGATATTATTGAAGAACTAGATGGAAAGGTGCAATACATATTAGATGGTGGTGTTACAGATATTGGTTTGGAATCTACTGTAATAAAAATAGATAATGGAGTTATAGATATTCTAAGACCTGGAAAAGTTACAAAAGAAGAACTGCAAGAAGTGGCAAATCAGGTAGAAATTGATTTACATGTGTTAGGAAAAGTAGAAAAAAATGAAAAAGTAGCATCACCAGGTATGAAATATCGCCATTATGCACCAAACACAAAATGCATGATGGTATATAGTAATAATGAAGAAGATATGATTAATAAGATTAATGAAATTACACTTGATATGCAAAACGAAAATAAAAAAGTGCTGGTATTAGGGAGAGAAAAACACATAAATAGCTATATAGTTAAAAACAAATGGAATATGGGGGGAGAATTAGAAGAAGTTGCAAAAAATATTTTTACATTACTAAGAAAAGTTGATAAAGAAAAGGTTGATTTAGTTATAATAGAAGGAGTTGGAGAAAATGGCTTGGGGCTTGCAATTACAAACCGCCTCATCCGTGCATGTGCGTATAATTATATAATTGTGTAAATATAAGTGTTAGTTTGAAAGCGTTAGTATAACTAGCACTTTTACCGTTTTAGGGATTACCTATTTATAAAATTCAAAATATCTCAACAAACTGACACTTTTTTGAAATAAATGAATAAAAATTGGCAAAATTTCTCATACTAAAATTAATAAAACTAGAAAGGACGATATGTATGAGAAATAGCTGGGCAATTTTATTAGTAATTATGGTTATTCTTCTATTTGCATTAGGAGTTATGATGGGGATATATTTTTATGGAAGTGATAATACAGAAGATACAAATTTGTTAAATGTGCAATTGGCAGAAGAAAGCATGTCTGGGAACAATGTTACAGTTTCTACTTCACTAACAGAAGAAAAAGTATCACCAAACTGCACAATTGTAGAGAAACAATACTTTACAGGTTGTGACCATTTAATAAAAGATATAAAGGAAATTCCAGAAGATTGGATTAATATGACAGAGGAAGAAATAATAGAAAAATACCCAGATTGGACTTTGGAAAGTTTTACAAATAATCAAATAATTGTATCACAGGAAAAAGAAGGATATTGCGGTGAACATTATGTAATAAGAACTCACGATGATGTTATAGGAATATACACATTAGATGAAAATGGAAAAGAAACACTAAAAGAAGATACTGACATACCTACAATGTACCTAACAGAAGAAGATTTGGAAATTCTAAATAAAGGCATCCAAGCAATTGGAGAAAATCAATTACACCAAGTATTAGAAGATTATGAGTGATTATAGAAAAAAATAATGGCAAAACGCCATTATTTTTTGTTTTGTTCATTTTGAATTTTTAAATTCTCTTTTTTCAAATATCCTTGCTTGTAAAATGTGATATAGTACATAACAAGTGAAAATATAGTAGCTGCAATTGCTAAATAGTAAATCCACATATCAAACTGTGGTAGTGGTGCTACAGAATTAGCAGGGTCGGCTGCAATTCCGTTCCAGTAATTAATTCCAAATGAACATACAATTGCTACATAAAATAGCACGGTTGATAATTTGCCATACCATTTGCTAGAAACAACAAGTTCTTTTCCATATAGAAAAGATGCACCAGATATCATAGTAGCTTCTTTTAATGCAACAACAACTATCATCCAAAAAGGTATAACATCTTTAAATGTAAGAGTTATAAGCACAGAAATTTGTGTTGCTTTATCTGCTAGTGGATCTATTAACTTACCAAAATTAGTAATAAAATTAAATTTTCTAGCAATAAATCCATCGAAAATATCTGTCAGCCCAGAGATGGTTAAAAATATAAATGCTAGCATGTACTGATCTGTTGCAATAAAATAAATAATAAATGGAATTAAGAAAAATCTTGCAACTGTTAAAATATTTGGTATATGTTTTGCCATAAATTTTACTCCTTATCTATTTCACATTAAATTTTAATTTATCATTTTCTAAATCAACATAAACAGTTTGGTTATTTAACAAGTCCCCACGCAAAATCATATCAGAAAGTTCATCTTCTAAATATCTTTGAATTGCTCTTCTTAATGGCCTTGCACCATATTTAATATCAGTTCCTTTTTCTAATAAGAATTTTTTAGCTTCATCAGATACTACCATAGTAATATCCTTATCTGCCAAAGCTTTTTGAGTATCTTTTAGCATTAAATCAACAATTTTTAATAATTGTTCATTATTTAATTGTTCAAAAATAACAATTTCATCAACCCTATTTAAAAATTCTGGTCTAAATGTCTCCTTCAAACTATCCATAACCTTATTAGAATCTACTCTACTTCCACCAAAACCAATTGAATTAGTATTTTGGTTAGAGCCAGCATTAGAAGTCATAATTATAATAGTATTTTCAAAACTTACAGTATTTCCTTGGCTATCTGTCAAACGTCCATCATCCAATACTTGTAGCAAAATATTGAATACATCTGGATGTGCTTTTTCTATTTCATCTAATAATACAATTGAATATGGATGGCGTTTTACTTTTTCTGTTAATTGACCACTATCGTCATATCCAACATATCCTGGAGGTGAACCAATTAATTTGGAAGTCGAGTGGCTTTCCATATATTCAGACATGTCAATACGGATAATAGAATTCTCATTTCCAAACATCTCATATGCCAAAGATTTTGCCAGTTCTGTTTTACCAACACCTGTAGGACCAACAAATATAAATGATGGTGGTCTTTTTGTACTTTTTAGACCTGCACGATTACGACGAATTGCCCTTGCTACAGCTTCAACTGCAGCATTTTGGCCAATAACTCTTTTATGCAAATTGTCTTCTAGATTTAATAATTTTTGAGTTTCAGCCTCTGTTATTTTTTTTACAGGAATTTTAGTCCAGCTTTCAATAACTTCTGCAATATCTTGAACAGTTAAACTTTTTAATTTCATTTTTTCGCTAAGATTATCAATTTGCTCCATTAAATTGCACTCTTTTGTTTTTAGTTCTGCAGCTTTTTTATAATCTTCGGTAGAATCTGCTAATGCTGCTTCTTCTTTTTCTTCTTGAACAGCTTTAAGCTCATTTTTTAATACTTCTAGCTGATATAACTCTTTGTTATTTAGGTTAATCCTAGAGCATGCTTCATCTAAAATATCAATTGCTTTATCAGGTAAAAACCTATCGTGAATATATTTTTCAGACATGATAACAGTTTGCTTAATAACATCTGTAGAAATTTTTACTTTGTGATAATCTTCATAATATTTTTTAACACCTTCCAAAATATCAATTGAATCTGTAACTGAAGGTTCTTCAACAATAATTGGTTGGAATCTTCTTTCTAAAGCGCTATCTTTTTCAATATATTTGCGGTATTCTTTTAAAGTGGTGGTACCAATTAGCTGAATTTCGCCATTGGAAAGAGATGGTTTTAAAATATTTGCAGCGTTCATGGAGTGTTCAGCATCACCAGCACCAATAATATTGTGAATTTCATCAATAACTAAAATAATATTTCCTAGTGTTCTGCATTCATCAATAATAGATTTCATACGCGATTCAAACTGACCTCTAAATTGAGTGCCAGCAACTACTGCAGTCATGTCTAGCAAATAAACTTCTTTATTTAATAATTTAGCAGGTACTTTGCCATTAGCTATTTTAATGGCTAAACCTTGTGCAATGGCAGTTTTACCAACACCAGGTTCACCTATTAAGCATGGATTATTTTTGCTACGGCGGTTCAAAATTTGGATCATCCTTTGAATTTCTTTATCCCTGCCAATAACCATATCCAACTGACCATTTTTTGCCTTTTGGGTAAGGTTAGTACCAAATGTTTCTAAGGCTTTTCTGCGCTTATCTTTTTTTACTTTTACTTTTTTCTTTTCAGTTGTAGAAGTTGTTTCAGCTTGTTCTTCATCACTTGAAGAACCACCAAACATACCTGAAAAGATTGAACCTAAAGGGATTGCACTAAAATGAATTGGTGTATTATCATTAGTCTTTTCAGCTAGTTCATCTGGGTCAATATCATCCATTTGTTTAGATAGTGCATCCATATCAATATTTTGTGCAAAATCTGCTACAATATTCTCTATCTGTTTTGACATATCATTTAAATCCTTTTCAGAAAGGTTTGCCTGTTTCATCAAAGATTCCATAGGGTTAATGCCTTGTTTTTTTGCACAGTCATAGCAGTAACCTTCTGTTTTGGGATTACCATTTGAATCTTGCTTGTTTACAAATATAACTGCTTGGTTTTTATTACAAATTGAACATAACATATATTTATATAACCTCATTTTAAATATTTTCTAAATTTAGTGTAAATGCTTAAATTGCATATATTATATAATACCGCAAAATGCAAGATAAGTCAATTAAATTAAGGTAATTTTAAGGAATGGAACTGAGAAAATGAAGACATATTGCATTTTAATTTGAAATAATGTAAAATGTAGTAAGAAAGTGGGGAGATTAAATTGAAAAATCCTAAAATACTATATATATTAATTGGTGCACTTTGTTTTTTGGCAATTATTGCAGGAATATATGCACAATTTTTTGTAAAAGATGAAGATAAAAATAATGTAATTATACCAACAGGAAACCAGACTCCAACAGAAGAAACTGGAGAAAAAACGCAGGAAGAAATAAAGTCGCAGTTTACAAGCCTATTTACAAATGTTTTAAATACTGGTAATTATGATGCTTCTAGTATTTCTAAAATAGATGCAAGTAAAGATATTGTTTATTCTGCATATGACATAATAGAAAACAATGATAATTATGAAGTTAATATACATTTGCCTGTCATAAATATTTCAGGTGAAGTACCAGTCGGTTTTAATAATATAACACAAACAGTTTTTGCGGATAAAGCATCAGAGGTTTTAAGCAACAAAGGTGAAAAAATTATTTATCAAGTTAATTATGTTGCATATATAAATGGTGATATATTATCTCTAGCAATTAATTCTACCTTAAAAGAAGGAAGTAACCCACAAAGAATTATGGTACAAACATATAACTATAATCTAGCAACTGGGGAAGAAATCCAGCTAGTAGATATTTTATCACAAAGAAATTTAGTGCAAAGTGAAGTTCAAAATAAAATTACTGATACAGTGACAAAAGCAAAAGAAGAGGCTGAAATTTTAGTACAATCTGGCTATTCAGTATATAGCAGGGATTTAAATAGTGATATATATAAACTTGAAAATATTTCTAACTATCTTTTGGGAGCAAATGGAGAGCTATATATTATATTTGCATATGGAAATCAAAATCATACTTCAGAAATGGATATAATATTATACGAATAAAGAAGGAAAGCAAATGACAAAAAATTTATTAATCACGGAAAAACCATCTGTTGCCACGGAATTTGCCAAGGTGCTAAAATGTGGTGGAAATAGAAAAGATGGATACATAGAATCAGATACTTGGATTATTACTTGGTGTGTTGGGCATTTGGTAACAATGAGTTATCCAGAAAAATATGATGAGAACTTAAAATTCTGGAGACTGGATACATTACCATTTTTGCCAAAGACATATAAATATGAAGTAATACCAAATGTGGAAAAACAATTTAATACAGTAAAAAGCCTACTATTAAGGGAAGATGTAGGCTGTATTTATGTTGCTACAGACTCGGGGCGTGAAGGGGAATACATATATCGCTTAGTGGAAGAGCAAATTGGCTTAACAGGAAAGCAGAGAAAAAGGGTATGGATAGATTCACAAACAGAAGAGGAAATAAAAAGGGGAATAGATGAAGCAAAAGACCTTTCTGAATATGATAGTTTATCTAATTCTGCATATTTAAGGGCAAAAGAAGATTATTTAATTGGAATTAATTTCTCAAGGCTACTATCCATTATTTATGGAAGAAGGATGGCAAAAGATATTGGAGAAGAAAAAATTTCTATTTCTGTGGGTAGAGTTATGACATGTGTGCTAGGCATGGTTGTGCAAAGGGAAAGAGAAATTAGAAATTTTGTAAAAACACCATATTATAAGATAATAGGAAGTTTTGGAGAAGAAAAAAGTTCGTTTACTGCAGAGTGGAAAGTAACAGAAAAATCTAAAATGTGGGAGTCTACAAAACTATATAATGAATCAGGATTTCGCAAAGAAGATGAAGCAAAGAATTTTATCATATCTTTGCAGAACAAAAAAGCAGTTATAACAGAAGTAAAAAAAACGAAAACAAAGGAAAATGCACCGCTTTTATTTAACTTGGCTGAAATACAAAATGAAGCAACAAAAAGATTTAAAATTAAACCAGATGAAACTTTGGAGATAATACAAAATTTATATGAGAAAAAATTAGTAACATATCCAAGAACAGATGCAAGGGTATTATCAACAGCGGTAGCAAAAGTAATTACCAAAAACCTAAATGGATTAGCAAAAAACTTTCATGATGAAGAAATTCAAGGATATATTAAAAAAATGCTAGATGAAAAATATTCTACTAATTTAATTAAAACCAAATATGTAAATGATAGTAAAATTACGGACCATTATGCAATTATTCCAACAGGTCAAGGACTTGAAAATTATGAAAAACTTCCAGATTTACAAAAGCAAATGTATAAAGTAATTGTAAAAAGGTTTTTAAGTATTTTTTATCCACCTGCAGAATATAGTAAAATCTCTGTAACAATAGAAGTGGAAAATGATGCTGAGCATTTTGAACAATTTTCTGCAAGTGGTAAAGTGTGTGAAAAATTGGGATATTTAGAAATTGCAAAAAATGATGCACAAACAAAGGAAAAAAATACAGAAGAAAATGAGACTAGTTTGGAAATATTAAAAAAACTAAAAAAGGGCGAAGAAATAAATGTATTAAATTATGAGACTAAAACTTCAGAAACTTCACCACCAAGTAGATATAACTCAGGCTCTATGATTTTGGCAATGGAAAACGCAGGTAAATTAATTGAAGAAGAAGAATTAAGAGAGCAAATAAAAGGCGCAGGAATTGGAACGAGTGCTACAAGGGCAGAAATAATGAAAAAACTAGAAAGAATAGGGTATATTTCTATTAACCCTAAAACACAAATAATTACACCAACTGTAAAGGGTGAAAAAATTTATGATATAGTATATCAGTCCATGCCAGATATGCTTAATCCAAAGCTAACTGCTAGCTGGGAAAAAGGATTGGAAATGGTTGCAAAAAAAGAAATTCAACCAGATGAATTTATGATAAAATTAGAAACATATATTAACTCAAAAATTGACAAGTTAGTTTTAAGGTAAGAAAGGATTGTTAAAGGCTGAAAGATAAAATTCTTTTCCAGCCTGATTTGTGCCTTTAGGAAGGAATGAGATTAAAAATGAAAATAGGTCTTGTATTAGCAGGTGGCGGAGTTAAAGGTTCTGCACACATAGGGGCAATAGAGGCTCTTGAAGAAAATAGTATTAAAATTTCTGCGGTTGCAGGAACAAGTATAGGTAGTATTGTGGGAAGTTTATATGCAATGGGCTATACTACAGAAGAAATGCTAAAATTATTTAGATATTTTTCCAAGGGTTTATTGAAGGCAGACCCAAAATATTTAATGAATAATATTCGTTCAACAAAAAGCATATTGGGAAGCGGAATAATTTCGGGACAATCAATAGAAGATGCAATAGAAGAGTGTGGAAATTTAAAGGGAATAAAAAATATTAAAGATATAAAAATGCCAATTGCAATTCCTACTGTTGATATAAAAACAGGAAAAGAAATAGTTTTTACAAATAGAAGTATAGATAAAACACAATATGTAGTTAAAGTGCCTGAAAAACAATCAGAAGAACAAGTAAAATATGTAACAGTTTCAAGCAAGGAAAAAGAAAAATATATTGATGATATTGAAATAGGGAAAGCTGTAAGAGCAAGCTGTAGCTATCCTGGGCTTTTTTCACCAATGATATATAAAGAATACAAATTTGTAGATGGTGGAGTTTTGGATAATGTGCCAGTAGAAGAAGTAAAAAAATTAAATGTGGATAAAATCATTACAATTAAATTCCCACCAAGACAAGCTGAAAATCCAAGAAGTGCTCTTAATATACTTTCAAGAAGCCTAGATATTATATTTGATGATAGGGATACGGAAAAAACAAGGGCAAGTGATTATATTATAAATGTAGATGTTACTTCATCTAGTACATTTGACATCAAAAAAATTGATGAGTGTTATAAGATGGGATATGAAAAGACAATGAGTGAAATGGAAGAAATAAAAAAAGTATTGAATCCCTCAAGTGCATCAAGTTGACAAGTTTACTTAAATAGGATATAATCATAGGTATATGGTAATAACCATTTAGAAACCGTAAGACAAAAATTGAGGAGGAACCAAAATGAAAAAACGGTATTTGCTTAGTGCAGCTGAAGGCATAGCCTTTAAAATCAGCGGAGGTGAAGATGGACAGCTTCTTATGAAAGCTGTGCACACTTCAAAAAAAGATGAGTATTCAACAAATTACTCAAATCCACCAATTCCCAAGGGGTACAAGCATATCCTTGGTACATGGGAAAGTGGTTTTGTCATCGAAAAAAATGACTACTTTGACAAAAGTCAGTTTGTATGGATTCCCGTTGGGTTTCTAGAAACAAACGGAACCTTAGACGGAAAAACCTATGATGAAAAGTTTGGTAGAAGGAATTACCGTTCTGCATTTGCCTTTGAAGATAAAGCTGAACCTCACATGTATAATGTAAAAAAATATGGAGGATTTTATATTTCAAGGTATGCCATATCTAAGAGCAAAGACGGAAAGCCGCAGTCTGTAAAAGGCCAGATGCCTTGGACTAACGTAACCCGTTCCGAAGCTCAATGGATAGCAGATCAATTTTGCCACGATGACGATGTTAAAGCTCATCTGCCTTTTGGAGCAGAATACGATTCTGTCTTTGAGTGGTTGTTTGAAACCAGACAAAAGAGCTATAATGCTATTTTCAATTGCTCTTCAAGCTGGGGGAATTACTGGGACTCTAGCGATGCAGCAAAGAAAATTCTTCCCACAGGAAGTAATGAAAAGTGGTGCGCTGGTCAGATATATGATTTGGCGGGCAACATTGCTGAGTGGACCCAAGAATCGACTTGTAACGAAGGTAAACCTATAAGTCGTGGTGGAGCAGCCCAAGACAGTGGAGAAGAGTATAATGCCTTTAAACGTTCTACAGAGTTCGAAGCTACTTTTGCAGCGGATTTTATAGGCTTTAGAATTTCACTTTTACTTAGATAAGGTAAAAGTTTAACCTACTGCTAAGCAAAAATAAAGTGGGATACTAAAATTTTAGTATCCCACTTTTTCTAAGTCTAATCGTAAATAAAATTCACCTTTTATGTTAAGGAGACATAATATATATCAAAAATATTTTTAAACCAAAAAGAAAGGGTGAATATGATGTCTAATTACATAATAGAAGGAGGCAAAAGATTAGAAGGAGAAGTTACAATATCCGGTTCTAAAAATGCATCTTTGCCAATAATAGCTGCAACAATCCTTAATCCAGGTACTACAAAGTTATATGATATTCCAAATATTCATGATACACAAATCACTTTAGAAATTTTAAAATACTTAGGTTGCAAAGTAAAAAAAGGACATGGCAAAGTTGAAATTAATAGTAAAAAAATTACAAAAACAGATATACCAGAACATTTGATGAATCAAATGCGCTCAACAGTAATTCTAGCAGGTGCTATATTAGGAAGATTTAAAGAAGCTACATTTTCATATCCAGGGGATTGCGATATTTGATTGATACATCGGACAAGCATAAGATAAATGAGTGGATACAGGAATTTAAATAATAAAACAGATAAGCTTTAAAAGTAAAATTTTAAGGCTTATTTTTTAACCTTAAAACTATACTAAAAATTATTTTAAAAGCCACAAAATTGAACTTGAGGCGAAAGGAGATGTAGAAAATATAGCAAGTATTGTAAATGTAACAGCCAATAGAGTATCTAAAATTATAAGTTCTCTGAAAGATAAAGAGTATATA
>CALXUZ010000039.1 GCA_944391825.1 uncultured Clostridia bacterium
GAGTAAGAAGGGCAGCTGGAAAACAAGCAAAACTATTAAATAAAATTGTGCAAACCCCAGGCTTGAGTAGCTTAGAAGTCTCTGAAAAATTAGTTGAAGTATTGGGTCACACCCCAGTGCAAGTACTAGTTGGAGGATTAATTGGCTTCATAGTAGGAATTATCATTTAGGGACGGATAGATAGGCTAAAACTCATCACTTTGGGACAGGTATAGTTAAATATGATTGATAAAAAAGGAGAAAAAAATATGGAAGATATTGAGATTGCAAGAAATACCAAATTAGAAAAAATTTCAAAAATAGCAGAAAATATAGGGATTAATGAAGAAGAATTAGAGCAATATGGAAAGTACAAGGCAAAAATTTCACCAAGCGTATATGAGAGGCTTAAAAATAAGAAAAATGGAAAACTAATCTTGGTAACAGCAATTAATCCAACTCCTTTAGGTGAAGGCAAAACAACTATGGCAATTGGATTAGCAGATGGATTAAGAAAAATTGGAAAAAATGCAGTACTTGCTTTAAGAGAACCATCTTTAGGACCTGTTTTTGGAATTAAAGGTGGGGCAACTGGTGGAGGGCATAGCCAAATAGCCCCAATGGAAGATATTAATTTGCATTTCACTGGTGATATTCATGCAATTACTTCAGCAAATAACTTACTTTCTGCAATGGTTGATAATCACATATATTTTGGAAATGAACTAGGATTTGATAGAGTAGTATGGAAAAGATGTGTAGATTTAAATGATAGACAACTAAGAAAAGTAAATACTGGACTATCAGAAGAAAAAAATATTGTACCAAGGATGGATGGATTTGATATATCTGTTGCTTCTGAAATTATGGCAATTTTTTGCTTAGCAAGTGATATAAATGACCTAAAAAGAAGAATTGGTAATATTATTGTTGGTTATACAAAAGATAATAAGCCAATCACTGCAAAAGATTTACAAGCAGAAGGAGCAATGACTGTTCTTTTAAAGGATGCAATTAATCCAAACATAGTACAAAGTCTTGAAAAAACGCCAGCAATAGTGCATGGCGGACCATTTGCAAATATTGCACACGGTTGCAATAGTGTAATTGCTACAAAGTTAGCATTAAAATTGGGAGACTATGTTATTACAGAAGCAGGATTTGGAGCAGATTTGGGTGCAGAAAAATTTTTGGATATTAAGTGCAGAAAAGCAAATTTAAAACCAGATGCTGTAGTATGTGTTGCAACAATAAAAGCATTAAAATATCATGGTGGCATGCCAAAAGAAGAATTGGCAAATGAAAGCTTAGAATATTTGGAAAAAGGATTTAAAAATTTAGAAAGGCATGTAGATAATTTAAAAAATTCCTATGGATTAAATGTAATTGTGGCAATTAATAAATATGTTCAAGATACACCTGCAGAAATAAACTTGCTAAAAGAAAAATTGAATGAAAAAGGAATTGAGCTAAGCTTAGTAGAAAGTTGGGAAAAAGGTGGAGAAGGAGCAGAAGATTTAGCAGAAAAAATAGTAAAATTAGTAGAAAAACCATATGAATTTAAATTTTCATATGATTTAGAAGAAAGTATGGAAGAAAAAATAAAAGATATATGCACCAAAATCTATGGAGCAGAAAATGTTGAATATACCGAAGAAGCACAAAAACATATGGAAGAAATAAAAAAACTTGGATATGATAAATTGCCAATATGCATTGCTAAAACACAATATTCATTTTCTGATGATGCTAAAAACTTGCTATGTGAAGAACCATTTAATATACATGTACAAGATATAGTATTAAGAGCAGGAGCAGAATTTATAGTAGTACTAACAGGCAAAATAATGACAATGCCAGGTCTTCCGAGAATACCTGCTGCAGAAAAAATTGACTTAGATGAAAACGGCAATATTGTAGGAATATTCTAAAATTGAAGAAAATACAAATTTTGAATAAATGCACCAATTCTGGTTAAAATAATTATGAAAAATTTTAAGCAGAAAGTGGTGCATTTTATGTTCAAAACTAAAAAAAGTATATATGCAATGATATGGATAACATTAGTATTTAGCTTGTTTTTATCATATCAAATATTTTTTAGAAATAGTGAAGCTGAGGCATTATCAAAATATGGCTCAAGAGGGGAAGAAGTTAGAACAATACAAACAAAATTAAAACGTTGGGGGTATTACTCGGGTAATATTGATGGAATTTATGGAAGCCAAACACAGTCAGCAGTAAGATGGTTCCAATCAAAAAATGGCTTATCAGTAGATGGTATAGCAGGACCAAAGACATTAGCTGCAATGGGAATATATAGTTCTTCAGGCAATTCTTCAAGTTCTGGAGCAACTAACTCAAATGATTTAAATTTGCTAGCAAGACTGGTATATGGAGAAGCAAGAGGAGAGCCGTACACAGGACAAGTAGCGGTTGCGGCAGTGGTATTAAATCGTGTTAAAAGTAGTTCATTCCCAAACACAGTGACAGGGGTTATTTATCAAAGTGGAGCATTTGATGTTGTGAGTGATGGACAAATAAACCTAACGCCTGATAGTACAGCCAAAAAAGCTGCACAGGATGCTTTAAATGGCTGGGATCCAAGCTATGGTGCAATTTATTATTTTAATCCCAAAACTGCAACCAATAAGTGGATTTGGTCAAGACCAGCAACTGTAACCATAGGTAATCACCGCTTTTGCAAGTAGCCATTGGGGACGGGTCCCAGTCACCCTATTTAGGGTGACTCAGGGACGCTTCTACAAATGAGAACGGAGATTTTTTGATAATTCTTTTATAATTATATATCCTCACAATTGTATTATAACGTTGGTCCTTGCTGTCGCCTTCCAGCCTTATGTCCAAAATATTTACAATATTTTGACAAGGGTATGGTAGATGGAAGGCTCTAGAACTACGCTAACGCTCCGCCTGCGCGGACTGCACTTATATAATACAATTGGGGGATTTTGTAATTTTACTATCTTTGAGTTGCCCAAAAATCTCTGTCTTAATTGACATACATTGCGAACAGTACCCAAAAAATTCTTGACAAATTAACTGCATATTGATAATATAATAAAAGTAAATTAGCAAAACAAATTGGAGGCAACATGATATTATATCCAAAGTTATATTTAAATAGTGTAAAGGAAATTACTATAGATTTATTAAATAAACATAATTTAAAAGGAATTATTTTAGACGTAGATAATACACTAATTGATTATCATAAAAATATACCAGATGGAATAGAAGCATGGGCAGAAAATTTAAAACAAGCAGGTATATCATTATGTATTGCCTCAAATAGTAACAACAAAGAAAAAGTCAAAGAAGTAGCAAAAAAACTAGATATTCCATATATATATTTTTCAATGAAACCATTAAAATCAGGTTTCAAAAAAGCAAAAAGCATATTAAACCTACCAAATGGGCAAATTGCGGTAGTTGGAGACCAAATTTTAACAGATATAATTGGTGCAAATAGGATGAAGATGTTTTCCATTTTGGTTAAGCCGATTGCGGAAAAGGACATATGGATTACTAGACTAAAAAGACCACTGGAAAATAAAATTATTGAAAATTACAATAAGAGAAAATAGATAGTAAAAGGAGGAGCGTCCCTAAGTCACCCTAAATAGGGTGACTGGGACCCGTCCCCAACAAAGGAGTAAAAAATGTACATAAATGATATTCATATTTTAATATATACTGCAGTAGGAGTAATAGGTCTACTTGTAGGGCAATTTATTGAGTGGTGCAATAAACGTTTGCCAGAATATAAAAAAGTATTGTCAAAAGATTTTTTTTCAGAATACATGAGGCATTTTAAGCCAAACTATTTATTAATGATAATTACAGCAGTGGCATATTTGGGACTGTTATATACTTTTGATATAAGCCTAGACTTTTTTAAATATGCATTATTATTGCCTATGTTATTATCAGCATTTTGCATTGATTTAAAACTACAAATTATACCAAATCGCCTAACATTAACAATATTTGAAACAGGACTTATATTTACATTTTTAAATGCTGTTTTGAATACAAACTTAGGAATTACAACATTTACAAATAGTATTTTAGGTATGTTAGTAGGTGGCGGAATTTTCCTATTAATTACAGTGATTGGTGGAATAATTGCAGGCAAAGAAGCAATGGGCTTTGGTGATGTGAAATTAATGGGAGCACTTGGGTTATTCTTTGGATGGATTAATGTAATACTTGTTTCCGTTATAGCATTTTTGCTAGCAGCTATTATAAGCATAGGAATTCTAATTTTTAGAAGAAAAGGATTTAATGATTATATACCATTTGGACCATTTATTGTACTCGCATCATTAATTGTAATATTTACACCATTTGATTTATTACTCACAATAGTTTTAAAAATATTTACCCTGGGCATGTACTCAGGCTAGAAAAAAGTGGGTGGTTTTATGAACGAAAAAATTAGATGGTTAAGAGAAAAATTGCGTGGATTAAATATGCAGGGGATGATAGTATCCAATCCTATCAATATAAAGTACCTAACTGGTATAGATAGTGAAGGGGTACTGTTAATCACGCGCAAAGAAAACCACTATATAACAGATAGTAGGTATCTAGAAGAAGTACATGCAACACTCACAATAGATGATGAAATAATAGTCTCGGATTTTACGGACATAAGCCCTTATGATTATGAAAACTTTTTCTCATTTTGCGAAAATGTTGGATTTGAGGAAAACTATATAACATATGCAACATATAAAAACTATTTACAAAAATACAAAGTAAATAACTTTGAAGAAACAGAATACCTAATTGAAAAAGGTAGGATGATAAAAGATGATGAAGAAATAGAAAATCTGCAAAGAGCATGTGAAATTACAGATGCATGTTTTAATCATTTGCAGAATTTCATAAAAATTGGTATGACAGAAAAACAAATTGCATATGAAATCGAGAAATGTTTTTTGGATAATGGAGCAGATGGAGTGGCTTTTGAAACAATTGTGGCATCTGGAAAAAATTCATCTAAACCACATGCAAAAACAACCGAGAAAAAAATTGAAGCAGGTGACCCTATTACAATTGATTTTGGTTGCAAATATAAAGGATATTGTGCAGATATGACAAGAACAATTTTTGCAAAATATGTACCAGAAAAAATAAAGCCAGTTTATAACCTAGTACTAAAAAATCAATTACAAACACTAAATGACATGAAAGAAGGCATGACAATTCGCATACTTTCCAAAAATGTGGATAATGATTTTAAATTACATGGATATAGTCTGGTACATGCTTTGGGGCATGGTGTTGGGCTAGATATTCATGAATTTCCATATATTAATAGTAAAAATGATAATGTGCTTAAGGCAAATATGGTTGTAACAAACGAGCCTGGAATTTATGTACCTGGGGAGTTTGGGGTTAGAATAGAAGATACTGTATTAATTACAAAATCTGGTTGTATAAATTTAACAAAATCGGATAAGAATTATATTATAGCTTGATTTTAAGCCAAATTGGGTGTATAATAGTAAAGTACTTAAAATATAATATAAAAAATAAATGAAATTTGAAAGGGGAAAAAATTATGGCAGAAGTATATATGGCAGGAGATTTTAGAAATGGAACAACATTTGAAATGGATGGAAACGTATTTAAAGTAGTTGAATTCCAACATGTAAAACCAGGAAAAGGTTCAGCATTTGTAAGAACAAAAATAAAAAATGTAATCACTGGAGCAGTAATCGAAAGAACATTTAACCCATCAGATAAATATCCAGCAGCACAAATAGAAAAAAGAGAGATGCAATATTTATATAAAGATGGAGATTTATATTATTTCATGGATAATGAAACATATGAACAACTACCACTAAATGAAGAACAACTTGGTGATAGCCTAAAATTCCTAAAAGAAAATATGAACGTAAAAATACTTTCATACAAAGGAAATGTATTTTCAGTAGAACCACCAATGTTTGTTGAACTAGAAGTTACATATACAGAACCAGGATTTGCTGGTAATACAACAACAACTTCAGGAAAACCAGCAACACTAGAAAATGGATACGAAATTACAGTTCCAATGTTTATAAATATTGGAGATGTAATCCGTATAGATACAAGAACTGGTGAATATATGGAAAGAGTTTAATTTGAAAGGGAGAAACCTATAAATGTCAGAATTAAGTAATCGTTATCAAAAAATTATGAGCGAGTTAAAAGAAAACATTAAAGATGAAAAACAAAAAGAATTTATAATTGGAAAATTCCAAGAATTATCTATGATGTTCATGGATGTAATTGACCGCCTAACATATTTAACAGATTTTAGAATTAAAGAAATAGAAGAAGAGCAGAAAAAAATTGATAAAAAAATGCAAAAAATTCAAAAATCTGTAGATAGCATAGAAGATGATATTTACGAAGATGATGACTCATATGAATTTGAAATTATTTGCCCATATTGTAATCATGAATTTGTTGCAGATATAAATTCAGATATTAACACAGAAGTAGAATGTCCAGAGTGCCATAACATGATAGAATTAGATTGGAATAATGATGAAGAGTGTGAACATGATTGCACATATTGTGAGCATGATTGCGTAGCAGAAGATTACGAAGATTATGGTGAGTTTGAGGATTTAGACGATGAGGAAGAAGAAATAGAAGTAGAAGAAAAACATTCTACCAAGATACCTAAAAATAAGAAAGAAAAAAGACCGAAAAATATAGAAAATGACGACAAGCAAGAAGATGATGAAGAAGATATGTAAGTAAAACCCTCTATTGAAAAAGCAATAGAGGGTTTATATATTTTCCATCTACACGCACGCCAAAATGTAAATGAGGGCCAGTTGTTGCCCCATTTGTAGGATTGCCATTTTCATCAAAATATTGATTACCAGGGACACCATAAACATTTTTAGGACCAACAAATCCTATAACTTGCCCTTTTTTTATCTTATCTCCTTCTTTTACAATATATGTAGGGGAAACATGGCAATATGTAATCCTCATATTCTCCACAGAAAGTGTAATTGTATATCCGCCACCACCTAAAAAACCTGTAAAGGTAATTTCCCCGTCACAAGTAGCAATCAGTTTACTGCCTTCCGGAGCACCAATATCTAAACCGGAGTGATAAGAAGTAGCACCAGCTGTTGGAAGGTCACGGTAGCCAAAAGGTGAGGTTATTGTGGTATAGCCGGGAGCGGGCCAAACATATTCAACACTTAAATCAATAGAAGAATAAAATTCTTCATAATCTTCTAAAATTACAGGACCAAAAAAACAAGAAATAAAAATTACTAAAAAAATCAGAAAAAATATCAAAATATAAAAGAACTTAAAAAAGCCACTAGACATAAAAATACCTCCATCCTAGTAGCCCCCGATTTTATTTATTTTTCTTCTTTTTTGTTTGGAGCTTTAAAAGCAAAAAACTTACTAATAAAGAAATTTAAAATAATAACAATTATTGTCATAATTAATTTGTTTATCAAATAAGCAGTATTATCAGTAAATATTCCATAAAATGCATGAATTATATCATTTAATAAAAATACGCCAACAATTTCTACCACCATGGTAAAAGATCTGCCTAAAATAAATCTGCCAAATTCCACCCATTTTTCCTTTATTGTAGTAGCATATGTTTGAAATACCCATTTTCTGTTTGTAAAATATGCAAATAACACACACACAATAATGCCAATTGTACTTGCAATATTTCCTTCAACATTGAAAAATGCTTTTAAAACATATGATGTTACAATATTTACAACAGTTGTTAAAATACCAAAAACTATATATAAAATAACTTCTTTATTTAATACTTTTTTTATAATTTCATTTAATTTTTCCATTTTATAACCCCTAACATATTTTATTAAAAAAACTTTGGCATGTAAACACCAAAGTTAATGGCAGGGGTAGAAGGATTCGAACCCTCACAGGCGGTTTTGGAGACCGATGTGCTACCATTAACACTATACCCCTAAATTTGTAGCTACATATAATATATTATCATAACATTACAAATTGTGCAAGGACTTTTTTGAAAATTGCTTGTTATTTTATCAAAATTAATGTATAATTAATATGTAGTTTATTTGGGGACGTATTTTGGTTTCGACAGTATTCCAGAAGTATCAGTAGCGAGTAGTGGATTCTCACTTGGCCACTTAAATAATGTGAGAAATAAAAATAAACGCTGATAATAGAGAATTAGCATACGCTGCCTAATTGCAGCGACGTCTTACTTTAAGTGCCCACGCTTTTAGATAAGGCGACGACTAGTGGGAAACGAATCTGCTTTTAGTCATGGAAGTAGAGGGTAATTTAAATGACTACTTGTTTTATAACTTTGTTTGTTAAGTTATAAAATAAGGAATAAACGATAACAAACTGCACTCGGAGAAACTGATATGGAAAGAATATTGGACAGGAGTTCGACTCTCCTCGTCTCCACCAATTTATAACAGCCTATGAACTTAAAAGTTTGTAAGTTGTTTTTTTATTGTATAGGAAAAATCGAAGATTTTGACTATACAACAAGGTTAAGTTACCTTGGGCTGTGCATATTCGCGAAGCGAAATGCACATGTGTGCGTCGAAAGCTTTGCTTTCGCTAACGCACACTTTTCTTATGTAATTATTGTATTGTGGAATATCTAACTTTTTGATATAATGAGATCGATAAATAATAAGTTGTTGAGGGAATTGAAATGATAGAAATAAGGCAAGAAAATAAAGAAGATTATGATGAGGCTTATAAAGTAGTAAAAGAAGCTTTTGAAACAGCAGATCATAGTGATGGAAATGAACAAAATTTAGTAGTAAGTTTAAGAAAAAGCAAGCATTTTATTCCAGAGTTATCATTAGTAGCAATACAAGATAAAAAATAAGAAGAAATTGTGTAATACAAAAAAAGAAGATGTTACTATATTAATACCAGTATATAATTCGAAAAAATCAATAAAAGAAACAATAAAATCTATTCAAAATCAGAAATACAACGGAAATATTTATATTAATATTATTGATGATGGTTCAACAGACGGATCTTTAGAATTACTAAGAAAAATGGATTCAAAGGAGAATATAAAACTTATCGAATTACCTCATAAAGGTAAGGCACTAGCTTTAAATGAAGGACTAAAATGTGTTACTACCAAATATGTTATTACAGTAGATAGTGATACAATTCTTCATCCATTAGCAGTACAAAATATAATGAATAAATTAGTTAATTCTGATGAAAAAACTGTTGCAACAGCTGGATGTTTATTTGTAAAAAATGCTAAAAAGAGTTTTGTAACAAAGCTACAAGAATGGGATTATACTTTAGGAATTTTTGGAGTAAAAATGTTACAAGGAAATTATAACTCCACACTGGTAGCGCAGGGGGCTTTTAGCGCATATAAAACAAAAGCTTTGAAAGAATTCCTTTAGGACTACTTCTTGGCTTATTGATTGAAACTAGGCGAAAAAATATGCTTAAAGAAATTGACTGCAAATTAGAAAAGAGAAGTAAGTTTGCATTTATAGTTTATGTATTATTATATGCTTTATTTTAGCACCTTTCTGCTTAATAGGGTATATTTCAGAACTAATTAACTCTAAAAAAGAATGGTAACATTTGAAAAAATGTAAATTATATATGTGAAATTAATAATGGCTGTACTTTAAGGCAATTCTTATGGTACAGCTATTTTTTGAAAAAACCATATAAAAAATATAGTTTACTTCTGAAGATGAAAAAAGATTTTACCAAAGAAATTTAACAGGAAAAGGTTTAAGATATAGAAAATACATTTTAGACAATGTGGACAGTAATGAACTTAAATAAAATTTAATTTTGTTTGCTTGTTTTTTTTAAAGAAGTATAGTATAGTGTTTTTGTGAATAAAATAATCTGAGATTTTACTTTTAATTGATGAATATTCATAATATTGATTAAAAAATAGGAGGAAAATTTAGTGAAAATAACAAAAATAGAAGCGTTGGCTAATATTGCAACAGATATTAGAATTGGTGCAATAGAACAAGTTTATGAAGCCCAATCTGGACATCCAGGTGGTTCGCTTTCATGTGCAGACATTTTGGCTGTATTATACTTTAACCAAATGAACATAGACCCTAAAAAGCCAAATTCTCCAGCAAGGGATAGATTTGTATTATCAAAAGGGCATTGTACACCAGCATTATATGCAACACTAGCACGAAAAGGTTATTTTGATAAAGAATTATTAAAAGGTTTTAGAAAAATAGAAAGCAATCTACAAGGTCATCCAGATATGAACAAAGTGCCAGGTGTTGACATGACTACGGGCTCTTTAGGACAAGGGTTATCAACTGCTGTAGGTATGGCAATTGGCTCAAAAATGGATAGTGCAGGTTGTAGGGTATATTGCTTAGTTGGTGATGGAGAAATTGAAGAAGGCCAAATTTGGGAAGCTGCGATGTCAGCTAGTAAAAACAAGTTAGATAATTTGTGTGTTATAGTGGACCATAATGGATTGCAAATTGATGGAAAAGTTGAAGAAGTTGCAGGTTTAATAGATATAAAAGAAAAGTTTGAGAGTTTTGGATTCTATGTGCTAGAAATTGATGGTCATAACATAGAAGAAATTATATATAGTTTAGAAGCTGCTAGAAGTAAAAAAGGACTGCCTACGGCTATTATTGCTAATACTATTAAAGGTAAAGGTGTATCTTTTATGGAGGGACAAGCAGATTGGCACGGTAAAGCACCTAATCAAGAACAATATGAAGAAGCAATTAATGAGCTTAAATTACAACTTTTTATTTAATAAATAATGTGAAAGGAATGAATAAAAAATGGATGAAAGCAAAAAAATAGCTACACGACAAAGCTATGGAGAGGCTTTAGTAGAATTAGGAAATAAGAATGGAAATATAGTTGTATTAGATGCTGACTTATCAACTTCAACTAAAACTAACATTTTTGCAAAAAAATTTCCAGATAGATTTATAGATGTTGGAATTGCAGAGCAAAATTTGATGGGAATTTCAGCAGGTTTAGCAGCATATGGCAAAATTCCATATGTTAG
>CALXUZ010000040.1 GCA_944391825.1 uncultured Clostridia bacterium
AAATTTAAAACAAAATATAAAATGAGAACAGAAGTTGAAAGATTAAATGGAAGGCTAGATAGAGATTATATGTTTAACGACCATTTTATACGAGGGCAAGAAAAAATGGAATTAATGGTAGATTTAAGTTTTGTAGTAATGTTAACAATGGCAAAAGGACATATAAAAAATAAACAAGAAAATATAAGAAGTTTAGTTGCATAATCAAAAGTAAAAAATTATGTAAATACGCAGTAGGAGCATTGTGCCTTTTTACTTTGGAAATATTTGCCAGCAAAAAAATATTTTCTAAATTGTTAAATTTACATAAAAATAATAGCATTTTTTTGTTCAAAAATAAAAAAATGGTACAACGAAAAAATTCCCTTAGTGTTAGTTTGACAAAAAAAAGAAACCGTAGTATAATATTGACCATCAGGATATGTTTTAAGTGCGGAAATTAAAAGAACATATTCATTTTAACAAAAAATGTATAAAAAATGAAAAACTATTCATATTTTTAATAAGAGAGCTAAAAATATTGAATAAATGGAGAATTTTAATTTTTGTAGCAAGGCGAAAAAAATTCGCTTTTGCTTTGGCGTTTGCCGTTAAAACGTATGAAAATATTATAAAAAGGAGAGAATTTTAAATGACAAATGAGTTAAAAACAAATGAGACTTCCTCAAAACGTACTCAAGTAAAAAAACAGACAAGAGTAAAGAGGGAAAAAACAGAAAGACCACATAGGGAAAGGAGAACAAATACTAGAGCGGTAAAATCTGATGATTTAAAATTTAGTTTTAAAAAATCAAATTTAAAAATAATCCCATTAGGTGGATTAGAAGAAATTGGCAAAAATATTACTATATTTGAATATGAAGATGAGATAATACTAGTAGACTGCGGCTTGGAATTTCCAGGAGATGACATGTTAGGCGTAGACCTAGTAATTCCAGACATAACCTATTTGATTAAAAACAAGGAAAAAATTAAAGGATTAATAATAACACATGGTCACGAAGACCACATTGGCTCAATACCATATGTTCTAAAACAAATAAACATATCAATATATGCCACAAAGCTAACTGTAGCATTAATCAAAAATAAGCTAGAAGAACATAAATTACTTAGAAGCACAAAAATGCACATAGTGGACCAAGGGCAAACTTTAAACTTTGGAAAAATGCAAGTAGAATTTATTAGAAGTAACCATAGTATTCCAGATGCTGTTATGCTTGCAATCCACACACCAGTAGGAACTGTGCTTCACACAGGCGACTTTAAAGTGGATTATACTCCAATTGACGATAAGGTAATTGATTTAGGTAGAATTGCAGAACTAGGAAATCAGGGAATTTTAGCACTTCTTTCTGATAGTACAAATAGTGAAAGAAAAGGATTTACAATGTCAGAAAGTTCTGTGGGAGAAGTTTTTGACAAGCTATTTTTAAATAATTCTAAAAGAATTGTAGTTGCAACATTTGCTTCAAATGTACATCGTGTACAACAAATAGTAAATTCTGCAATAAAATATGGCAGAAAAATTGCAATATGTGGTAGAAGCATGGAAAACATGATTGAAGCAGCAAGAGAACTAGGATATATCAAAGAAGCAGAAAATGTATTTATTGATATTGATAATATTAAAAATTACCGTGATGACCAATTAGTAATAATTACCACAGGTAGTCAAGGTGAAGCAATGTCTGCATTAACAAGGATGGCGAATGGTGACCATAAAAAAGTAACAATTACACCAAATGATATGATTATAATTTCTGCAACACCAATACCAGGAAATGAAAAGCTAGTATCAAAAGTAATAGATGATTTAATGAAAATTGGTGCAGAAGTAATATACAGCTCTTTACAAGATGTTCACGTGTCAGGACACGCTTGCCAAGAAGAACAAAAATTAATTTTGACATTAGCAAAACCAAAATACTTTATACCAGTACATGGTGAATATAGGCAATTAATGGCACATGCAGAAACTGCAAAGATTATAGGAATTGAACCTAAAAATATTTTTATAATGACAAATGGTAGAGTTTTAGAACTAAACCAAGATGAAGCAAAATTAACTAGCACAGTACCAAATGGTAGGGTATTAGTAGATGGTTTAGGAGTTGGAGATGTAGGAAATATAGTACTTCGTGATAGACAACATTTATCACAAGATGGTCTAATAGTTATTGTAATGGGCATGGACCAAAGAACAGGAGAAATTGTTTCTGGACCTGATGTAGTTTCAAGAGGATTTGTTTATGTAAGAGAATCTGAAAATTTAATGGATGACTTAAAAAGGGTAATTCGTGAACAAGTTCACAAACTAGAAGAAAACCATATTAGTGATTGGTCAACAATAAAATCTACACTAAAAGACGAACTAAGAGACTATATATTTGAAAAAACAAAAAGAAACCCTATGATTTTACCAATAATACTAGAGGTGTAATTTATTTAAGAGAGGAATTAAACCATTATGAGAGATTTATATGAAAATGGTAATTCTAAATATTGTTATCCTGATAGCAATGTATTAATAAACAAGCTAGATATAAAAAACACTAAAGAATTGCAATACTATGAAGCAAAAATCACAGCTGCAAAATCCTTGGGCCTAAGACAACAAGGTATCACTGGTGATTTTGATAAAAAACATTATCAAGCAATTCACAAATATTTATTTGAAGATATATACCCATTTGCAGGAAAATTTAGAGAAGAAAACATTAGCAAAGGTGAATTTAGATTTGCACAATGGGAATATATAGACCAAGAATTAGAAAGACTTTTAAAGCAGCTAAAAAGCGAAAACTTTTTAGCGGGGCTAGATAAGGAAAATTTAGCAAAAAGGCTAGCATATTATTTATCAGAACTAAATGTATTACACCCATTTAGAGAAGGAAATGGTAGAACAAACAGAGAATTCATAAGACAACTAGCACTAAAAAATGGCTATGTACTAAACTTAAAAAAAGTATCACCAAAAAAAATATTAGAAGCCAGCATTGAATCAATTGTTGACACTACCAAGCTAGAAAAATTGCTGGGGACGGTTCTTGTTGGGGACGGGTCCCAGTCACCCTAAATAGGGTGACTGAGGGACGCTTCTGCTAATGTCGCTTTTGGACAGTCCCCAATCTACCACTTTTGTCCTACCTAGGTACAGATTTGAATAAAAAATGATAAAAATTATAAAATTAGAAAAAAGTTTCAAAAAATTTTTAAATTTTTTGAAACTTTTTTTGAAAAACACTTGATATTTTTAAAATCTTGTATTAAAATTTAATAAAAGTGGAGCGAAGTGGTGAAAAGTGGAACAAAATGTTAGTGAGGTGAGTAAAAGTGTTAATTGGTGAATATGAGCATTCTCTAGATGTAAAAGGCAGATTAATATTACCTTCAAAAATTAGAGAAGACATGGGAGAAAAATTCATCATAACAAAAGGCTTAGATGGCTGTTTATTTGGCTTCTCACAAACAGAGTGGGCTAACTTTGAAGAAAAATTAAAAACACTTCCACTTACTAACAAAAATGCAAGAGACTTCGTAAGATTTTTCTTATCTGGTGCTATTGAGTGTGAAATGGACAAACAAGGTAGATTTTTGATAGCAAGTAACTTACGCGAATATGCAAAATTAGAAAAAGATGCAGTAATTATTGGTGTAGGTACCAGAATTGAAATTTGGAATAAAGACAAATGGAAAGTATATAACAGTGATGAAAATATTTCAGCAGATGAAATAGCTGAAAACATGACAATGTTAGGTATATAACTTTAAAAAAGTTTATATAAACACAAAAGATAAATTTTAAATATACAAAAGAATTACAAAAGATAAATTAATACAAGAGAAAAAAGGGGTAATGTACAGAAGATAAAACTTAGAAGTTTTATACAAAAGATTTAAATTTCTAAAGAAAAAACAAATTAGATTACCAAAGATTATTTATACAAAAGCATTTTATGCAAACAAAAGAAAAGATTAGAAAGAGCCTAGGAAAAATGAAAAGAGTAAACAAAAGATAAAATTATAATAAAGCATACAGTTGGTATTAAGCATACCAACTGCTTATGCTATTAAAAAAACATTGCTGAAGAAAGGAAAGAATTAATGGAATTTAAGCATGAACCAGTAATGTTAAAAGAATGTATTGAAGCACTAAATATAAATCCTGATGGAATTTATGTGGATGGAACATTGGGTGGTGCAGGGCATAGCATAGAAATACTAAAAAAACTATCACCAAATGGTAGACTTATTGGAATTGATAGGGATGAGGAAGCCCTAAAAGCATCACAAAAAAGATTAAAAGATTTTAAGAATGTTACATATGTACATGGAAACCATGATAATCTACAAGAAATTTTACAAGACCTTGGAATACAAAAAGTGGATGGCATTCTGCTAGATTTAGGAGTTTCTTCATATCAACTAGATGAAAAATCCAGAGGATTTAGTTATATGTCGGACAACATATTGGATATGAGGATGGATACTTCAAAAGGAATAACTGCTAGAGAGGTTGTAAATACTTATTCTGAGGAACAACTTTCAGATATATTTTGGAAATATGGAGAAGAAAAATTTAGTAGGCAAATTGCCAAAAACATATGTAAATTACGCAAAGAAAAAGAAATTGTTACCACAAAAGAATTAGTAGAAATTATAGAAAAAACTATACCAAGAGCAATGCAAAAAGATGGACACCCTGCAAAAAGGACATTTCAAGCAATTAGAATAGAAGTAAATAATGAGATTGAACCATTATATAAAACGATTGAAAATAGTATATATTGCCTAAAACAGCATGGTAGATTAGTTGTAATTACATTTCACTCATTAGAAGATAGACTTGTAAAAAATGCAATGCTAGATATGCAAGGAAAATGTACTTGTCCAAAAGATTTACCATATTGTATTTGTGGATATAAATCATTTGGGAAAATTATAAACAAAAAACCAATTATTGCAACAGAGGAAGAACAAAAAAGAAACTCAAGAGCAAAAAGTGCAAAAGTAAGAATTTTCGAGAGAATTGATAAAGAAACGTAAGAAAAAGGAGGTGAAAACTTATGGCATATAATCCAGCAAGAGTAGGATACCAATATGAAACTAGCCCAAGAAAATTAAAACCAGAATATGAACCAAAAAAAAATCCATATTCTAAGAAAAAAAGATCTACACTAAAACAAAAAAAGACAAAAGAAAAAAGAAAACTAAAGCCAAAAGCTAGAGCTATAATTTATATTTTAGCTGGATTTACTATATTATTTGCCATAAGTTATAGAAACTCTTTAATAACAGAAAACTTTAACAACAAAGAAGAACTAAAGCAAGAACTAAGTGTATTACAAAAAGAAAATGCACAATTACAAATAAATATTCAAAACAGCCTGAATTTATCAAATATAGAAAAATCTGCTAATAGCAAACTAGGTATGCAAAAATTAGATGATACACAAAAAATATATGTAAGCCTACCTAAAAAAGATTATGTTGAACCAGCAAGTGAACAGGTAGTGGTTGAAGAAGAAAAAAATTGGTTTGAAAGTATTATAGAAAAAATTACAAATCTATTTTAAGTAAAGCAATAGAAATATTGCTTTATTTTTTTCATTTAGTCTTTTTTATATTTTTTTGAATAGTAATATTAATAAAAGAAAATTTTACCGTATAGAAGGGATGAGATTAAAAAATGAGAAAGCACTCTAAAGCTATGCGTGAGATTATAAATAAAAAAGACCTGCTAAAGCTTAAGAATAAGAAAAAATCGGAAAATATAAATCCAAAAAAAGAACAAAAAAAGGCGGAAAAAGAAACAAGAAAAAAATTCAAACAAGAAGTTAAAAATAAAAAAATAAAGATAGAAGAAAAAACAGGAAATATTACCAGAAAAAAGAGGATGAGAAATGAAATTATAATTTTATGGCTAATTTTATTTGGATTAATTATTCGTATTTGGTGGATTCAATTTGTGGATGGAGAAGAACTAAAATCAATGGCATATGTGCAACAAACACTGGATAGAAGCATAAACCCTAGAAGGGGAACAATATATGACGCAACAGGAAAAAATATTTTAGCTGTAAGTAGCACTGTAGAGACAGTTACAGTAAACCCAGGAAATATTGCAGAAGAAAATAAGGAAAAAGTTGCAAAGGCCCTTTCGGATATTTTTGAATTGGATTATGAAACTGTTCTAAAAAAAGTTAGTAAAAAAAGTTCAATTGAGACAATTGTAAAAAGAGTGGATAAAGAAAAAACAGATGAACTAAGGGTCTGGCTTGATAAAAATAAAATATTGGTGGGTGTAAACATAGATGAGGACACAAAAAGATATTATCCATATAATAATTTAGCATCACAGGTAATAGGATTTTCCGGTTCAGACAATCAGGGATTGGATGGAATTGAAGCTATATATGATGATGAACTAAAAGGACAAAAAGGTAAAATTGAGAGATTAACAGATGCCAAAGGTGGTGATATAGAGAATATAAGTGAAAACTACGTTGAAGCAATTGACGGTAATGACTTGGTTTTGACAATTGATGCAACAATACAGGGAATTGCAGAAAAATATTTAACAGAAGCATGTATTGATAATAAATGTACAGATGGCGGAAATATAGTTATAATGAACCCTAAAACAGGTGATATATTGGCAATGGCAGGTTACCCAAATTATAATCTAAATGAGCCATTTGAACCTTCAACAGATGAATTAAAACAAAACTGGGACACAATGTCACAAAGTGAAAAAAATACGGCAATGCTTGGACTATGGAGAAATAAAGCGGTGAGTGATACATATGAGCCAGGCTCTGTATTTAAGCTTATTACAACTTCAGCAGCATTGCAGGAAGGAATTACAACACCAGATAAACAGGGAGAATTTACATGCACTGGTGGAATTGAAGTGGCGGGTGTTAGGATAAAATGCTGGAGATATTATAGACCACATGGTTCAGAATCACTAAGGCAGGCATTAATGAACTCTTGTAACCCTGTATTTATAGGGTTAGGACAAAAGCTTGGAGTTCATACATATTATAGTTACCTAAAAAAGTTTGGATTATTAGAACCAACAGGTGTAGATTTGGCAGGAGAGGCAACAAGTATCTTTCTAAAAGAAGAAAAAGTAGGACCTGTTGAACTGGCCACATACAGCTTTGGACAGAGATTTGAAATTACGCCATTACAACTTGCAACAGCGGTTTCTACAATAGCAAACGGTGGAACAAAAGTTACACCTAGAGTAGTTAAGCAAATTATAAATAGCCAAACTGGTGAAGTAACAGAAATTCCAGTAAAATTAGGAGAAAGAGTAATTGATGAAGAACATGCGCAAGAAGTGCTTGATATGATGGAGAGCGTTGTGGCAGAAGGAACTGGTAAAAATGCACAAGTATTGGGATATAGAGTGGGAGGCAAAACGGGAACTTCTGAAGATGGTGTTAATACAAATAAATATGTTGCGTCATTTTGCGGAGTTGCACCAATATCTGACCCACAAGTGGTTATGCTAATTACACTATATAATCCAACAGGTGAGGCGGGACACCAAGGAGGTGCGTGGTTAATTTTGTCGCTACACTATAAAATATTGGCCAATTTAAAAGTAAACACTAACTATCAAGAAAATGAGGCAAGTTTTTTTATATAAAATATAGTAAAATTTTAGATTTAATGCTATAATAGGAATAGATTGAAAGGAAGATATATATGGATAGTTTAGATTTAACTAAATATTGGTTTGATAGTAGCGATAGTGATTATGAAACAATGAAAGTATTATATAATAACAAGAAAAATACATGGTGTCTATTTTTAGGGCATTTAGTAATTGAAAAATTATTAAAAGGCTTATATGCAAAGAATAATCCTAAAAAACCAATTGCACCTAAAATTCATAATCTAATATTACTTTCTCAAAAAGCAAATCTAGAAGTACCAACAGAAATAAGAGAAAAAATACAAACTATAAATACTTTTAATATAAGTGCTAGATATGATGATTACAAAAAGAGTTTTGATGCCAAATGCACGGATGATTATACATCTGAACAAGTAAGAAATATTGAGGAGGTACGAAAATGGTTAAAAAAACAATAAATAAAGATATCGAAGATAGTATAAATAAATTTATAGAAGAAATTAAAAAAAAATATAATGTCACAGCAATTATATTATTTGGATCTTATGCAAAAGGAACAGAAAATGAAGATAGCGACATAGATATTGCAGTTATTTCAGATGATTTTGATGATATTTATGACTGTATGGCAGTTTTAATGGGAATGACTTGGGACATAGATGCTAGAATCGAACCACACCCAATAACAACAGAAGACTATGAAAAAGTTTCAAATCCTTTTGTAAAAGAGGTTATAGATACTGGAATAAAAGTGGCATAAGTAATTTTTTGTATATTAGTATAATTTAAAAACTATATATAAGGTAAATAGAAAACATGAGAAGAAGAAAGAGTAATAAAAAGAAACTAAAGCAAATATTAGCATTAATTGTAATTTTAATTGGTATAATTTTAGCATATTTTTATAATAGTGAAGATATTGAAAAAGCTAATACAGAAAAAGAAACAGTTACTTATTCCAACTTAGATGAAATTCCAGAATATACAGATGAAATTTATGTAATTATAAATAATAATATTCCATATTTTGATGAAAGTGAATACACTACAGTCCCTTTTGAAAGATATAGTGATTTAGATGAAAAAGGAAGATGTGGGGTGGCATATGCTAATATCTGCACAGAAATAATGCCAACTGGAGAAAGAGGAGATATTAGTGATGTTGAACCAACAGGCTGGAAACAGGAAAAATATGATGGAGAATATTTATATAATAGATGTCATTTAATTGGATATCAACTTGCGGGAGAAAATGCAAATGAGCGTAATCTAATTACAGGAACTAGATATTTTAATGTAGAAGGTATGCTACCTTTTGAAAATGAGGTGGCAGAGTATATAGATAATAATCCGAACAACCATGTTTTGTATAGAGTAACACCAATTTTTGAAGGTGATAACTTATTGGCAGAAGGAGTGCAAATTGAGGCATATTCAGTAGAAGATGAAGGAAAAGGAATATGCTTTAATGTTCTTGTGTATAATGTCCAACCAGGAATTCACATAGATTATGCCACAGGAGAAAATTGGAAAGAAAGCAATTAGTTCGCCTAGATATGTAATGCTCGAACAAAAATTAACAAAATTTGGAAAAAATATTGAACTTTAAATCTTTTTATTATATAATCATCACAGTTTAAATCTTTCTACTATAAGTCAATAGTAGATTAATCCCCAAAAGTAAAAAAATATAGGAGTGATGCTTATTGGATTTAGAGTTTTTTAATAATATAATTAATAAAATAAAAGAAAGTGATTTTGTGCAAAATTTTATAAAAGAATTGAGTAATTTAATGGAAAATAGTGTAAATAGCCAAGCTTCTAAATATAGCGATTATTGGGATGGGCAAAAATTTATGGAAGATAATGTGGCAGCAAATATTGGAATATCTAGGTGGAATGCTGATATCACATATCATGATGAATTAAGTAAAGCAATAGATGATAGCATGCTAAAACTAGCCGAACAAGAAGGAGCTTTGTATAGAAAACAGTTTAAGCCAAATGGTCCAATAGATAATCAAACATATAGTGTGGATAAATTTGAAAATGGAAGAATTGAACATTTAATTTTGACAAAAGATAAAGTGCCAAGTGGATTTGAAAATGAGGATATAATTTTTAAATATAAAGCTGACGGAAGCCCAGAAGTAAGAGAAGATTTAAAAGAAGAAGCTATAAAACTTGCAAGTGATAAATTAGAATACTTAAAAACACAGGAAAATGAAAAGGCATTGGATTATAAAAGAGAAGGACATGTGTACCAAGCAGTGGAAAATGATGGATATATTTTTTTGAAAGATTTAACGGAAAAGAGGGATTATGTATTTGAAGACATTGATTTTGTAGTAGATTGCTATGAGGGTGATGGAAAATACCAAGTGATAGATGGAAGTTATAAAAAAATAAGTGATAAACATTAATCAAAGAAGGACTAAATGTATGTATCATTTAGTCTTTTTTTGCATTTAAGAGGGACAATTAGTAATAAAAATTTTTAAAGCTTTTGTTTGATTAATATATAAATACATGCTATAATAAGCACAAGAATTAGTAATTAAAGGAGAAACGAAGAATGCAATATTTAAAAAAATTAGTAGGAGACAGAATATATTTATCTCCAAAGGGTGTATCAGATGAAGAAATTGAAAAATTTACAGAATGGATGAATGATTTTCAAGTAACAGATTATACAGGAAGAACTGCTCAAATAACAACGTTAACTGGAGAAAAAGATTATCTTGAAAATTCAGCAAAAGATACTAAAAATAGAAATTTTAATATTATCGAATTAAGTGAAAATAAGATTATTGGAACTTTGGGGTTGGAACATATAAATTGGATTGAAAGAAGTGCAGTGCTAGGCATATTTATTGGAGATAAAGATTTTAGAAGTAATGGGTATGGAACTGAGGCTATAAGATTATTATTAGAATATGGATTTAAATATTTAAATTTACATAGTATAAGATTAGACCTTCTTGCCATAAATGAAAGAGCACATAAATGTTATTTAAAATGTGGTTTTAAAGACACAGGACGTAGTAGAGAAGCAATATTCTTAAACGGAAAATATTATGATAAATTGCGTATGGACATACTTGAAAATGAATTTGAAGGAGATTATATTAGAAATAAAAATATAGAATAGTATTTATAACTGGAGGAATTGCTTATGATACACAAAATGAAATTAGATGAGAGCCCATTTGAAAGAATAAAAAATGGAACTAAAACAATAGAATTTAGATTATATGATGAAAAAAGAAGAAAAATAAAAATAGGAGATAAAATTGAATTTTCAAAATTACCAGAATTACAAGAAACAATATTAGTAGAAGTATTAGAATTGTATAAAGAAGAAACTTTTGAAAA
>CALXUZ010000041.1 GCA_944391825.1 uncultured Clostridia bacterium
GATGTTGGAATTGCAGAGCAAAATTTGATGGGAATTTCAGCAGGTTTAGCAGCATATGGCAAAATTCCATATGTTAGTACATTTGCCGTATTTGCAGCAGGAAGAGCATATGACCAAGTTCGCACTAGTATTTGCTATGCAAATCAAAATGTAAAAATTTGTGCAACACACGCAGGAATTACAGCGGGTGAAGATGGCGCAACACATCAAATGTTAGAAGATATAAGCTTAATGAGAACATTACCTAATATGAAAGTTTTCTCACCATCTGATGATCTACAAACTAAATGGTTAATTGAAGAAATTTCAAAAATACAAGGACCAGTATATGTAAGGCTTGCGCGAATGGCAACACCAGTTATTTATGAAGAAAATCAAAAATTTGAAATAGGTAAAATGGTGCAATTAGGGGAAGGAACAGATGCAAGTATTTTTGCAACAGGTGTCATGGTATCAGAAGCATTAAAAGCACAAGAAAAATTGGCACAAGAAGGAATTAATGTTAGAGTAATAGACGTACATACTATTAAACCAATTGATAGAGAAATGGTTGTAAAGTGTGCAAAAGAGACTAATCAGTTAATTACAATAGAAGACCATAGTATAATAGGTGGATTAGGAAGTAGCATTTGTGAAGTGTTATCAGAAGAATATCCTAAAAAAGTTACTAGAATTGGCATGAAAGACAAGTTCGGAAAATCAGGAAAAGCAGACCAATTGTTGAAATATTTTAAAATGGATAGTGAAGCAATTGTGGAAGTTATAAAGAATAATTAATAATTGAATTGGGGGCAAGTTTAGGAGGTTTTAAATATGAACTTTTTAAAAAAAGCCCTTGATTTTATTTTTCCACCGAGTTGTGGAATTTGTGGAAAAATTGCAGAAAATTATTTATGTGAAAATTGTAAACAAAATTTAATAAATTCGAAAATGTTTTTAAATAAAGTAAAATTGTATCAAGATAAATATATAAATGAACATTTTTATGTATTCTCTTACGAAGGAATAATAAGAGAAAAAATTTTACAATATAAATTTAAGGAATATTCATATTTATCAAATACTTTTTGTGAATTTTTTATAAATAACAAAAAATTATATGGATTTTTGAAAAAATATGATATAATTACCCCAGTACCAATATCAAATTTAAGAATGCGAGAAAGAGGATATAATCAAAGTGACTTAATTGCTAGAAAAGTGGCTAAATTTGCTAATATTACATATTACCCAAAAATTTTAATAAAAAGTAAAAATAATAAGCCACAAAGCACTTTGAATAAAGAACAGAGATTAGAAAATGTAAAAAATGTATATAAAATACAAAATATAGCAAAAATAAAGGAAAGAAGGATTTTATTATTTGATGATATTTATACAACAGGGGCTACTGCAAATGAGTGTGCCAGGATTTTAAAACAGGCTGGAGCACAAAATGTGGGAATTTTAACTTTTACCAAAGATATATAAAAATAAAATCTAAAGAGGAAGGAATATAAAAATGGATGATTTAGTAGAAAGCATTTTGGATTACATTAGGTCAGAATATACTGATTATGCCATTATGATTAATGGTGAGTGGGGAAGCGGAAAAACTTATTTTTGGAACCATAAAATAAGGCCAAGAATAGAGTCAATGCAGGTAAATGGAAAAAGAATGACAGCTATTTACATGTCTTTATATGGAATTTCTAATTTAGAAGAAATTAGTAAAAAGATATTTATTGAAACAACACAATTAATGGATAAAAATCTAAAAAAATACATGGATTCAAGTGGTGTTAGCAATATTCCAGAATATGCAAAAACAGGTTTAGACATGGCAAATTTTTTTGGAGTTACACAAAATGGTGACAGGCTTGACTATGGGCAATTTTTCTCTACAGATGACAAAGTACTATGCTTTGACGATCTGGAGAGAGCAAATGTAGATGTTATTGATATTTTAGGATATATTAATAACTTTGTTGAGCATGATCATATTAAAACAATTATTATTTGTAATGAAAAAGAATTATCAACAAAATTAAAAAATAGTAATCTGGAAATGAAAACTTTTATAGCAACCTATCTATTAGATAAACAAAATGAATTAACAATGAAAACAGATAAGCCAATGGTAGAAAGAATTAGAGACACCATAGAATATGTTTTTGATAAGGCAAATGATTATGAAAGAATTAAGGAAAAATTAATCGGTGAGACATTTGAATATGCTCCAGAATTTAACTACATTATAAATGGACTTTTAATGAGGTATGAAAACTATCCAGATTTAATAAGATTTTTGCGTGAAAATACAAATTTAATTACTTCTACATTTAATAAAAGTGGAACTAGGAACTTACGTATTTTAAAACATGCTTTAAATGATTTTAAAAAAGTTTTTGATATGGTATCAAAATCATATCCGAACACAAATCATAGAATTCTGCAAACTATGCTTATTTTTACAATTGCAATTTCTTTTGAAATAAAAGCTGGGAAAATTACAAAAGATAAGTTTGTAAATATTAATAGCAATGAAGAATACAAAGCTATTTTAGTATCCTCAAGGGTATTTATGGATAATAGGCAATTCTATATAAAAGAATTTGATAATAACTATTATTATAACTTCAAGGCAGAATATCGTTTCTTTAAATTTATTGAGATTTATGTACGTACACGTATTTTTGATATGAAAGTATTTAAAGAAGATATGGAAGTTATACGTAATACCATTGATACTAACCAGTTGCCTGGATATAAGAGATTACTTACAGAAGAATACTGGAAAATACCAGATGACCAATTTGATGAGGTTATTGAAGAAACATTGGAGGACGTAAAAAATGGTAAAATAGAACTAATACAAATAGTAAAATTATTCGCATATTTTATTTACTTTATAAAAAAAGATTTAATTAATTATGATATAAGAACAATTAAAAGTGTTTTCTTTAATGGTATGAACATTGCGTCATTAACTTCAAGTTATTGTGATAATGTGGAAGAAGAATTATCACAAGTAGCTATAGAAAATGATACTGAATTCGAAATGGAAGAAGTTTTAAAACATTTTAATCAAATTAATGCAAAATTAAAGGATAAAATGTATCAAGAAAAAGCAGAAGAGATATTTAAATGTATTCCTATGAAAATGGAATTATTCTACGATAAATTTGATAAAGAGTGTATGAACATACCAATATTCAAATATTATGATCCGTTCCAAATGTTCCAAAGAATCTCTTGTGCAAGTAATGAAGACGTAGTAACTATAAAAGAAAAATTAGTAGATAGAGCAAAGAGATTTCCAAAAGAAATTGAAGGTGAAATGAAAAATATTAGCAAGTTAAAACAAATAATAGATGATTATGTTGATGGAAAATTACCAAGCATAAAAATTGTTTTACTAGAAGATTTTTCAAACGAATTGGGTAATATTTTAGAAAATTACAAACCCAAAGAAGGAGATAGCTTAGAAGCGGAAGAACAGGAATAATATAAAACTCTTGGCAATTTCAAAAAAAATGTATAAAAAAATCCTTTTAAAGCAATAATAAGAATATCAATAAAAAATATTTGTGTGGAACTAAAAGTTTCTAATTAAAAGGAGGTAACATTTTGAAAGCGACGGGAGTAGTAAGAAGAATAGATGATTTGGGTAGAGTTGTAATTCCAAAAGAGATTAGGAAAACTTTACGTATTAAAGAACGGTGATCCACTTGAAATTTTTACGGATAAAGAAGGAGAGGTTATATTAAAAAAATATTCTCCAATAGGTGAGTTAACTGAATTTGCAACAGGTTATGCAGAGACCTTAGCAAAAACAACTGGACATATTGCATGTATAACAGATAAAGACACAGTTATTGCAGTTTCTGGTGGTTCTAAGAAAGAGTTTTTAGAGCAAAATGTTAGCGAAGAACTAGAAAAAATAATGGAAGACAAGGAAAAATATACGAGCAAAGAAAATAATGATTTAGCAGTACCTATAATTAAAAATGCTAACAAAGAAATGCGTTATCACTCACAAATTGTATATCCAATTATTTCAGATGGAGATGTTATTGGAAGTGTTATACTTTTATCGAAAGATGGAAATACAAAAATGTCTGAAGTAGAACAAAAAGTAGTACAGTCAGCTGCAAGTTTTTTAGGAAGCCAAATGGAGATATAGTAAATATTACAAAAATATTACAAAACAATGACAAAAATGTAATATAAAAAATACAAAAAATACTTGATTATTTAAAAATCTTATAGTATAAATAAGAAAAGTGGAATATTGATAAAACACGAAGGAGGAAAAACAAATGGCAAATTTTGAAAATGATTTAGGGAATGTAGAAAATCCAATGGAATTCAAACCAGCTGGTGTACCAGAAAAAATAAGTATGTGGACTAAGGTTAGAAATTTCTTACTTCAAGATATTACTGTAACATTAACTCCAAAACAAGAACAAGTATTTAAAGAGGTTCATGACTTCTGGCATCAAGAAATTACAGCACAAAAAGTACATGATTTTCTATTTCAAGAAATTAAAATAGTTGATAATATTACATTATAATTTGCAAATGTAAGGGCGACTGATAATAGTCGCCTGTGTCTTTCTTTTAGGAACACCTAAAAAAGAAGAGAGGGTGTTAAGGCTACTTAGAAAAGAGCTATAAAACAAAGAAAAAGAATAAAAAAACTTAAAGGAATACTTGAAAAGTATTCCTTTTTGATATACAATTACATTGTTCAGGGTATACTTAAAAGTATATTAAAATAATTTAAGGAGGATTTAAAAATTATGATTAAAATTGGTATTAATGGATTTGGAAGAATTGGAAATTTATCTTTCCAAGCAGCATTAAATAAAAAGGAAGTTGAGGTCGTAGCAATAAATGACCCATTTATAACAGCAGATTACATGGCATATATGGTAAAATATGATACAGTTCATGGAAAATTTGATGGCGAAGTATATGGAAAAGATAATACTTTAGTTGTAAATGGAAAAGAAATTAAAGTATATAATGAAATGGATCCAAAAAATATTCCTTGGGGAAAAGATGGAGTAGATTATGTTTTAGAGTGCTCAGGAGTATTTACAACAATGGAAAAAGCAAATGCACATTTAGAAGCAGGAGCAAAAAAGGTAATTATTTCTGCACCATCTAAAGATGCACCAATGTTTGTAATGGGTGTAAATAATGATACTTACACACCAGATATGAATATTATTTCTAATGCATCTTGTACTACTAACTGTTTAGCACCACTTGCTAAAATTATAAATGATAATTTTGGAATTAAAGATGGTCTAATGACAACTGTTCATAGCACAACCGCAACACAAAAAACTGTAGATGGAGCATCTAAAAAAGACTGGAGAGGTGGAAGGGCAGCTTCTGCTAATATTATTCCATCATCAACAGGTGCAGCAAAAGCAGTTGGAAAAGTAATTCCATCATTAAATGGAAAATTAACAGGTATGTCTTTCAGAGTTCCTACAGTAGATGTTTCTGTAGTAGATTTAACATGTAATTTAGCAAGACCAACGAGTTATGAAGAAATTTGTGCAGCAGTAAAAAAAGCATCTGAAAACGAAATGAAAGGTATTGTTGAATATGTAGAAGATCCCGTCGTTTCATCTGATTTTATACATGATGAGCATACGTCTATTTTTGATGCAACAGCAGGAATTGCTTTAACAGATACTTTTGTTAAATTAGTTGCTTGGTATGATAACGAATGGGGATATTCAAACAAATTAGTAGATTTAGCAATTTATATTTCTACAAAATAAAATTTGAATTACAAAATATTGCTAGTATGGCAAAAAAATAATTAGAAAAGGAAGATTTAAAATGGAAAAAAAATCAATTCGTGATATGGATTTAAAAGGAAAAGCAATTTTAGTGCGTTGTGATTTTAATGTGCCAATGCAAGATGGAGTTGTACAAGACGACACTAGAATTAAAGCTGCTATCCCTACTATACAGTATTTAATGGACCAAGGTGCAAAGGTTATTTTATGTTCACACCTTGGTAAACCAAAGCCAGATAAAATGACAGATGAAGAAATGAAAGATAAATTTTCATTAAGTCCTGTAGCACAAAAATTATCTGAAGAATTAGGTCAAGAAGTTAAATTTGCAGATGATTTAACTGGAAGTAGCGCTAAGCAAATGATAAGTGAATTAAAAAATGGTGAAACAGGTTTACTAGAAAATACACGTTTTGACCCAAGAGAAGAAAAAAATGATGAAACACTATCAGCAGAATTAGCAGACTTAGCTGACGGATATGTAAATGACGCATTTGGTTCAGCACATAGAGCACATAGTTCTACAGAAGGTGTTGCTCAAAAAATGAAAGAGCAGGGAAAAGAAACTGCACTTGGATTTTTAATGCAAAAAGAAGTTGAAGAATTAGGTGCAGTACTAGAAAATCCAGAAGAACCATTTGTGGCAATTCTAGGTGGTGCAAAAGTTTCTAGTAAGATAGGAGTCATTGAAAATTTACTAGAAAAAGTTGATACAGTAGTTATTGGTGGAAAAATGGCTACCACTTTTCTAAAAGCAAAAGGTTATGATATTGGCCAATCAGATTACGAAGAAGATAAATTAGATGTTGCAAAATCAATAATGAAAAAAGCATTTGACAAAAATAAAGAAATTATATTGCCAACAGATTTACATGTTGCACAAATTGCACCAGATACAGAATTAACACCTGAAATTGTAGAGAAAGCACCAGATAAGGTTGTAAATATAGAAAATGGAATTCCAGATGGCTACCAAATTTTTGACATAGGAGAACAAACTTTAGATAGCTATGCAGAAGTATTGGAAAATGCCAAGACAATAGTTTGGAACGGACCTTTGGGATACACAGAATCACCTAAATATGCAAAAGGAACAGAAACTGTAGCAAGATTTATTGCAGATAGAACAAATGCAAAATGTGTTATTGGTGGTGGGGATTCTGTTGCGGCTATAAATAAAATTATGGAAGAAGCAAAAAATAACGGAGAAGATATAAGCAAATTTGAGCAAAGATTTCACCTTTCAACAGGTGGTGGTGCTTCTTTAGAATTCTTAGAAGGTAAAAAATTGCCAGGAATTGAAGCAATAGAAAATAAAACTTGCAGAGTAAAATCTACTTCTCAAGAAGAAAACAAGCCAGAAGAAAGAAAAATGTGCAATTTGGAAAGAAATGAAAATTAATGCATTGGAAAGGAAATTAAATGAGAAGAAAAGTAATTGCAGGAAATTGGAAAATGAATATGCTTCCAAATGAAGCAATGGCATTTATTGAAAATATTGTGCCAGTTATTAAGAACACAAAGAATGAGGTAATTCTTTGTGTTCCATATACAGACTTATTTTATAGCCTATTAACAGCTCAAGATACTAATATAAAAATAGGTGCACAAAATATGCACTGGGAAGAAAGCGGTGCATATACAGGCGAGGTATCTGCAAAAATGTTAAAATCAATTAATGTGGAATATGTAATAATAGGTCACTCAGAAAGAAGGCAATATTTTGCAGAAACAGATGAAACCGTAAATTTAAAAATAAAAACAGCTATAAAAAATGAATTAAAACCAATAGTATGTGTTGGTGAAACTTTAGAGCAAAGAGAAAGTGGAAAGGCAGAAGAGATTATTACAACTCAAACAAAACTTGCATTAGAAGGAATAGATAAAAATGATGTAAGCAAAATTCTATTGGCTTATGAGCCAATATGGGCAATAGGAACAGGTAAAACTGCTACTTCAGAAGATGCAAATAATAGCATAAAAGCAATTAGAAAGAAAGTGTCAGAATTATGTGGAGAGCAAATTGCAAATGAAATAATTATTCTATATGGTGGTAGTGTAAAACCTGAAAATGCAAAAGAACTATTTTCTACATCTGATATAGATGGTGGATTAGTAGGGGGCGCAAGCTTAAAAGTAGAAGATTTTAGCAAAATTATTCTATCAGTATAAAAGGCAAAAGGAACAAGAAAAGGAGATTAAGATAATGAGAAGAAAACCTATGATGCTAATGATTTTAGATGGATTTGGCATTAATGATAATGAAAAAGCAAATGCAGTAAAAATGGCCAATACACCTAATATTGATAAACTAATGAAAACATGGCCAACTACAAAAATTTATACAAGTGGATTAAATGTCGGGCTTCCAGATGGACAAATGGGAAATTCGGAGGTTGGACACACTAACATTGGAGCTGGAAGAATAGTATACCAAGATTTAACAAGAATTACAAAATCAATTGAAGATGGAGACTTCTTTAGTATTAAAGAATTTACTGGGGCAATTGAAAATTGTAAAAAACATAATTCTAAATTGCATATTATGGGATTACTTTCAGATGGAGGAGTACATAGTCATATTCGCCATTTGGTAGCCCTACTTGAATTATGCAAAAGAAAGGATTTTGAAAATGTTTATGTACATTGTTTTTTAGATGGCAGGGATACTCCACCAACTTCAGGTGAAAGCTATATTATGAAGTTGCAAGAAAAAATCAAGGAAAAAGGTGTTGGCAAAATAGCAAGCATCTCTGGAAGATTTTATGCAATGGATAGGGATAAGAGATGGGAAAGAGTATCCAAAGCATATGATGCTATTGTGAAAGGCGAGGGAGAAAAAATGACCTCACCAATTACAGCAATTGAAAGCTCATACCAACAAGAAATATTTGATGAATTTGTAGTGCCTACTGTAATTTGTAATAGCAGTAATGAGCCAGTGGCTACTATACAAAATAACGATTCAGTTATTTTCTTTAACTTTAGACCAGATAGGGCAAGAGAAATTACAAGAAGCTTAGTTGACCCTGATTTTGATGGATTTGAAACAGAACATTTAAAACTATATTATGTATGTTTTACACAATATGATGAAACAATACCAAATGTTCATATTGCATTTAAACCAGAAAGCTTAAAAAATACTTTTGGAGAATATGTTTCTAAAAATGGATTAACACAATTAAGAATTGCAGAAACAGAAAAGTATGCACATGTTACATTTTTCTTTAATGGTGGAGAGGAAAAACAATATAAAGGAGAAGACAGAATTTTAATTCCATCACCTAAAGTAGAAACATATGATATGAAGCCAGAGATGAGTGCATTAGAAGTAACAGAAAAAGTAGTAGAAGCAATAAAATCAGATAAATACGATTGTATTATTCTAAATTATGCAAACCCAGACATGGTAGGGCATACAGGAAATTTAGATGCTGCAATTAAAGCAATAGAAACAATAGACAGTTGCGTAGCACAGGTAGTGAGTGAAGTAGAAGAAAAAAATGGTATAATCATAATAACTGCAGACCACGGAAATGCAGAACAGATGATAGATTATAAAACTGGTGAACCACATACTGCTCACACAACAAATCCTGTACCACTTATTTTAGTTGGAGTAGAAGGCGTTAAACTAAAAGAAGGAAAGCTAGCAGATTTAGCGCCAACAATGTTAGATTTAATGGAATTACCAAAACCAGAAGAAATGACAGGAAAAAGTCTAATTGGGTAAAAACGATAATATCGTTTTAATATATGGCAAATGCCAAAGGAAAGGAAGATAAAATTATGAAAGATTATTTAGAAATTGAAAGCGTAAAAGCATTAGAAGTTCTTGATTCAAGAGGAAATCCGACAGTACAAGTAGAAGTTGTAACAATTGATGGTTCAGTTGGAGTTGCAATGGTACCATCAGGAGCATCAACAGGAAGTTTTGAAGCAGTGGAACTAAGAGATGGTGATAAATCTAGATACCTAGGAAAAGGAGTTTTAAAAGCTGTAGAAAATGTGAATAAAGTAATTGCTCCTGAAATAGAAGGCATGAACGTATATGAGCAAATTAAAATTGATAAAAAAATGATTGCATTAGATGGCACAGAAAACAAAGGTAAATTGGGAGCAAATGCAATGCTTGGAGTATCTTTGGCAGTTGCAAAAGCTGCGGCAGCTTCACTAGGGATGAGCCTATATAACTACATAGGTGGAGTAAATGCAAAAGAATTACCAGTTCCTATGATGAATATTATGAATGGAGGAAAACATGCTGATAGTAGCTTAAGTGTACAAGAATTTATGATTATGCCAGTAGGAGCAAAATCATTTAGAGAGTGCATGAGGATGGGTGTAGAAGTATACCATAACCTAAAAAAAGTATTAAAAGAAAAAGGATATTCAACAGGTGTTGGTGACGAAGGTGGATTTGCACCAAATTTAGGAAGCGAAGAAGAGGCTATTGAATTAATATTAGAAGCAATAAATAAGGCAGGATATAAACCAGGAGAAGATGTTTGTTTAGCTTTAGATGTTGCAGCAACAGAAATGTTTGATGAAGCTAAAAAAATCGGAAAAGACGGATATTATTTCTGGAAAACTGATGAATTTAAAACAAAGGACGAAATGATAGACTTTATTGTAAGTCTAGCTGAAAAATATCCAATTATTTCAATAGAAGACGGATTAGCAGAAGAAGACTGGGAAAGCTGGAAAAAGCTAACAGAGCGTATTGGTGATAAAGTACAATTAGTAGGTGATGATTTATTTGTAACTAATATAAAGAGATTACAAAA
>CALXUZ010000042.1 GCA_944391825.1 uncultured Clostridia bacterium
ATAAATAAATTTGTATTGGTAAAAATAAGTGAAGGTGATTAAAAATGTTTATACCACAAGCTATTTATTATGAAAAAGATATTGAAAATTATGAGTTAGGAAAAGAATTGATGCAAAAATATGCTAATATTCCCAAGGTAGTTATAGAAAATCATAATAATATTGAAGAAATGAGAAATAAATCTAACAAAGATTTTCCATATATGAAAAGAAATTTAATTATAGGTGTAAGGAAAACTCATAAATTTGTAGAAAATCACAAAGTTTCAGATTTTTTAGTTCCTTATACTTCTTCTGGTTGCACAGCTTCTTGTTTATATTGCTATCTAGTTTGTAATTACAACAAATGTGCATATTTAAGGCTTTTTGTTAATCGTGAGCAAATGTTAGGTAAGATTATAAAAACTGCTGAAAATTCTGAAAAAGAACTTACTTTTGAAATTGGTAGTAATAGTGATTTAATTTTAGAAAATACTATTACTAATAATTTGGTGTGGACAATTGAGAATTTTAAAAACACATCAAAAGGCTTTTTGACTTTTCCTACTAAGTTTGATATGGTTGACCCTATTTTGCCTTTAGAACATAATGGAAAAGTTATTGTTAGGGTTAGTGTAAATCCAGAAGATATTATAAATAAAGTCGAGTTTGGAACTTCTAGGTTGAGTGGTCGAATTGAAGCCATTAATAAATTAAATCAAGCAGGCTATAAAATAGGAATTTTAATTGCACCTGTTATTTTTCTAGATAATTGGAAAGAACTATACCTTGAACTTATTAAAAGGTTAAATCGCGAATTAACAGAAGATGCTAAGAAAAATGTATTTTTTGAGATTATTTTTATGACATATAGCTATGTTCATACTAAAATCAATGAGGAAGCTTTTCCAAATGCAATTAATTTGTATAATAAAGATTTAATGACAGGACGTGGAAAAGGAAAATATTGGTACAAATCTTTTATTCGCGAAGAAGGTGAAAGTTTTTTTCGTGATAATATGCATAAATATTTTCCTAATAATAAAATTTTGTATATTGTTTAATTACTTTATAATCATTTAATATTAACTTTTAATGTTCATAAATAAAAAGAGAGGTTTCCCTCTCTTTTAAATTAAATATATTATTCATCGATGAAGTTTATTACTGCTTTTGCTGTATCTGGCATAGTATGGTCTGGTGTATAGTCAGCATAATAATATCCAACCCTATTAGCACCAGTTCCTGTTCCTTCAATTGTAGTAATTTTTTGTCCGTCTGTTCCGATTAAATTTTTTATATTCAAAGTATAATTTGCAAAATATGTATCTGCATGTGCAGGTACTGTATTACCAACAGCTACAGCTTGGAAGCAAATAAATCCACCATATCCATCTGTTGCACCATCTAATATAGTATTGTTATAAATATTAAATGTTGCAGAAGTATTGTAATAGTTTGATAATCTCATCGCATTTTTTGAATAAGCAAAAGTATTATTTTCTATTGTGATAGTTGCTTCGTCTTCAATATTAAACATGCTGATTGTATTATTTCCTGCTACTGTATTAAATGCATTATTTCTAATAATTGTGCCATCTTTTACAGCTTGTCCTTCTCCCTGACTAAATTCGATAATATTATATATTCCTGCTAGGTCAGTTTTGTCTTCTCCAAAAATATTATTTTCAATTACAACTGTGCCAGGAGTTTTAACATTTATAAGGTTATATGCATTTCCAGTTATGCCAGAAATTTCTGAATTTGTTAGTGTGAAATCTCCTTCTGTATCTACTTTTATTATTGCAACTCCTGATGGTTTTGGATTAGAATATCCTGTATCAAAATCTTTTATTGCAATTTCATTTAATACTGCATTCTCTCCTGTAACTGTTACATCATTATTTAATTTTACATTTTCTATTGTTACATCATTTCCAGAGATTACTAATTCATCCTTTATTGTTGCACCATTACCATTTATTGTTACTTTTTTATCAAGAGTAAGTGGCTCTGATTTTTCTATAACAACATTTTCAGCTAATTCAACTTTGTCAATTGTTCCGTTTTTAATTGCTTCTAATACACTATCTACTTCTTCAGTTGTTTCTACTTTTGCTGTTGTCGCAAATTCCTTATTTGAATAATAATATGTTTGGTCTTTAGTATTAGTTTCTGTTGTTGCATAATAGTTTGCAATTCCTTCTCCTTCAACTGTTCCTTGGTCTTTTTCAATCCAAATTACAGGTACTGTTCTCTCTTCATTATTCATTGAAATTGTTCCTGTAACAGTTAATTCACTTTTTGATAATCCTTCTGCAGTACCTTTAGATACTTCAATACCACCAAATTCATTATTTAATAGTGTTGTTTTTCCTGTTAATTTTGCTTCAGATGCATTAACAAGTAATCCAGCATCTCCATTAGAAGCTGTTATATTGTTTAGTACAACTCCTTTTGCATTATATACTTGAATTGCATAGTTTCCTTGCCAGCCATCTTTTGCAGTCATTTCAACTAATAAATCATTTACAATTACATTATTTTTATTAATAACTAATGCACTTGCTACTCCACTTGCGTCTTTGCTTATTGCATTAAATGAAAGTGTTTTTCCATTACCTTCCAATATTATATCTTTGTTAATACTTAGTGTTTCGCTAATTCCTGTAATGTTATCGCCTAATGTAATTGTTGTTGTTTCTGTTGCATTAGCAATTCCAGATTTAAATTCATCAACATTTGATACAGTTTTACTCCATTTTGCTGTTAAAGCTAAATCTGTTTCTGGCATATCAAATGGTGTTTCATATTCTGTACCATCTTCTGCAAACCAACCTTCAAAAGTATATCCATCTTTTGTAGCAACTTCTGTTATTTCTTGTCCTACATAATATTCTTCTGTAGTTGTTGTTCCGTTAGCTGTAAGTGAAAGTTCTACTTTTTGTTTTTCTTCCCATACTGGGAATAGAACTGTATCACCTGTTACTGGTGTGCTAGAAGTAAATTCATTACCTTCTAAATCTTGCCAACCAACACAAATGCTAGTTTCAGTGTCTGGTACTGTTGGTAAATCTGCAATTGTTTCACCTTCTAATACTTTCTTTTGTGCTATTTCAGTTTGTCCATTTAAGAAAAATACTGTATATTCAGCTTTCTCTTCTGGAGCTGTTGGAATTTGAATTCCTTCTTTTTGAACATTATTTACAAAGTAAATATCTAATGAATCAATACCTTGTTCAACAATTTTCATTTTGCCTGTTTCATCATATTCATACCATTCACCCCAAATGTAGTAATACATTTTAGGAGAAGAATAGTTTTCAATACTTCCATTTTTAGAAGCATATACAAGCATATCGTTTGATCCTGCTATAGCTGCTCTTACACCTGTCACAACTGTTCCAGGAGTAAACTTGGTTGTACCAATAATAATAGAACCATCCTCAATCGTATCATATCCATCGTTAGGATCTGTAGTTTCTGTTATTGTCGGTGTTGTAGCTTTGACAGCCATGCCTAAGCTTAGCATTGCTACAGCTGCAAGAATCAAAAGAAGAACTATTATTCTTTTAATACTCTTACTCATAATTTTAAATCCTTTCTTTTATTTTAATTTGCTCTAACATTAGTTATAGTAGATACTATATCTTTTATTATATCGTTTCTTCCACTTGCTGGAATTGATATTGTTTCTTGAGTTCCGCCCACTGTAGTAATAGTGGCTGTTCCTGCTACTTTTTCTCCTTCGGAACTTACAATATATAACATGTATTGATTAGCTGTACTCTCACCTATTTTTTCCCATTGATAAGTATATGTTACTTCTGGCTCATCAGGCTCTGTTGGTTTATCTTCTTCTGGCTTTTCTTCTGGTTTGCTAGAACCACCAGTGCTTGGTTTACTTGGTTTTGTACTTGTATTTCCAGAAGCTGTATTTGTAGTAGGTTTCTTATCTTCTTCCTCGTCTTCTTTATCTTCTTTTTCTTTAATTGTAATTTCAACTTCTGCTTTTATGTCTCCATTTGCTGTAACTGTAATTGTCACTGTTCCAGCTTTTAATGCTGTTAATTTTCCATTTTCATCAACAGTAGCAATTGTTTCATCACTTGAAGACCAGACCAATTCTGCATCTTCTACTTCTTCATCACCAGCCATAACAATTGCTGATAATAAAACTTCATCATCAACTGTTAGTTCTGTTTCTTTTAAATCTATAGAAATATCAGTAATTTTTTGTGTTTGTCCCCATTTTGCAATTAATGTGATATCCTCTACTACTTTTGTATCAAAATCATATTCTACAGTACTTGTTTCGCTAGTATACCATCCCAAGAAAATATATCCTTCTCTTGTTGGATCAGCAGGTTCTGTAGCCGTTTCATTTTTCTTTACTTCTTGTGCTTCAACTAATGTTCCACCTTTAGAATCAAATGTTACTGTATATTTTTGATTAGAAAATATGAAAATAACTGCAAAAATAATAAGGAGTAAAACAATAACTACAGCAACAATAATTGCCTTTTTATTCTTCTGCATAATTGTTCACCCCCTTTCAATCTAAAATTGAAATTTGCATTTAATTGAATTTTTTTCAAATCCACACCTATTATATTCAATACTTCTTCATATGTCAACAAAATTCGACACAAAATTACGAAAAAACCAAAACGACTTTTTATTTTCATCTTGGTTTTAATATTGCTTTCTATGCTAAGCCATAAAGTACTCTTTATACCATAGTAAGAACGAATAGGCTGTATATATTTTGCGGTGTGTTTGTTCTATTCCATTATAATGCTTATCTAGCATTTCTATTAATTCATCAGTGTTAAAAAATTGTTTTGCATAATCTGCTTCAAATTCCTTTTTAACAATGTTGTAGTATTTTTCTTGTTTTAGAAAATCCTTAAATGGCACTAGAAAACCTAATTTTGGTCTATTAAACCACTCTTGTGGAATTTTTTTAGCAGCAGCTCTTCTTAATGCATATTTTCCTATCTTATTTTTTACTTTATATTTTTTAGGTAGTGTCAAAGCTAGTTTTAGTACTTCTTTATCCAAATATGGAACTCTAAGTTCTAAAGAGTGTGCCATTGTCATTTTGTCTGCTTTTAATAAAATATCATTTGGAAGCCATAAAAACATATCAATATATTGTTTTTTTGTAATGTCATCTAAATCTTTTACATTATCAAAATATGGTCTAGTAATATCTGCTGCCTTTATATCTGTTTTGTATTCATCTTTTACTATTTCATTTGCTTCCTCATCTGTAAACACTTTTGCTTGTCCTATATAGCTTTCTTCTACAGTTTCTGCCCCTCTAATAAAGAATTGTTTACCTCTTATATCTGGAAGTTTTTCTGCAATTTTAGCATTAAAATGGCGTAATGCTTTAGGCAAATGACGGTATAATCTTATTATCTCACTTTCTGGATATGTTTGATATCCGCCAAATAATTCATCTGCCCCCTCACCAGATAATACAACAGTAACTTCTTTTCTTGATAATTCACTTAGGAAATATAGTGGTACAGCTGATAAATTTGCATGTGGTTCATCCGAGTGGTATTGAACTTCTGGCAGTGCCTCAAAAAATTCATCTGCACTAATAACTTTGTTATCATTTTCAATACCAAGTAATTTGCTTAAATCTTTTGCTGGCTGTATTTCATTAAATCCATTTTGTTCAAATCCAACTGTAAAGGTCTCATTTGGTTTTAATATTGAAACAATATATGAAGAATCTATTCCCGCACTTAAAAATGCTCCAACTTTAACATCACTAATTTTGTGCTTTTCTACACTGCTAATTACTTCTTCATTAATTTTGTTAACAATGTCTTCTTCTTTTATTTTTTCTTTACTTGGTTTGAATTCCAAATTAAAATATGGTTTTACTGTTAGATTTCCTTCTTTATATAATAAGCAATGCCCTGGTTTTAATTTATATACTCCTTTAAAAAATGTTTCTTCCATTGGGTTATACTGAAATGTCAAGTATGTTTTTAATGCTTGTTTGTTTAGTTCTTTTTTTAAATCTGGGTTTGGTAAAAAAGCTTTAATCTCAGAGCCAAAGAAAAAGGTTTCGTTCATATTTGCATAATAAAATGGCTTAATCCCAAAAATATCTCTTGCAGCAAATAATTCTTTTTCTACAGTATCATATATTACAAATGCGTACATACCTCTTAGCTTATCTAAAATTTTCTCCTTGTATTCTTCGTAGCCGTGTAATATGACTTCTGTATCGGTTTTTGTTGAAAATGTATGTCCTTTTTTCTCTAAATCTTCTCTTAGCTCTTGAAAATTATATATTTCTCCATTGAACATTATAACTAAATTTTTATTTTCGTTATATATTGGCTGGTCTCCGCCTTTTAAATCTATAATGCTTAATCTTCTAAAAGCCATATGAAGTTCATCATCTGTATATAGTCCTTCACTATCAGGACCACGGTGTTTTATTTTATCTCCCATTTGGCTTATTATGTCTTTGTCTTTATTTTTTTTATTAACATATCCTACAAATCCACACATATTGTTAACTCCTTGTTTTTAGTTTTTGATAGATAGATTATATGTTTTAACTATTAAAAAGTCAATCAAATTAGCAAATTTATTTAAGTTTGTAGGCAAAAAAATAGAAAGATAATTTTATCTTTCTACATAATATTTTATTCTTCAGATTTTGCAACTACTTCTTTTCCATCATAATATCCACAATTTGGGCATACTCTGTGTTGCATTATTTTTTCATGGCAATGTGGACAATCAACTAAATTTTGATTTTCCAATTTCCATGTAGATCTTTTTGAATGTGTTCTTGCTTTTGACCATCTTCTTTTTGGTTGTGCCATTGTGCTTCCCTCCCTTGACTGTTACTTTGTATATAACTTTATATATCTTACTTATTAAAAAATAGTACTATAAAATTATACTAGTTTTAAAAGATTTTGTCAACAGTTTTGGCATTTTTACCTTAAATTTTCTTGGGCGACCATTGGTCGCCCTTGCTTCTAAAATCATTAAATAGCACAATTTAAATTCTATCTAGGATTTTTAATTGCTGCTTGAGCTGCTGCCAAACGAGCAATTGGAACTCTGTATGGTGAGCAAGATACGTATGTTAATCCAATATTATGGCAGAATTCAACTGTAGGTGGGTTTCCTCCGTGCTCTCCACAAATTCCTAGCTTAATATCTGGTCTTGTAGCTTTTCCTAAATCCACAGCCATTTTTACTAATTTACCAACACCTTTTTGGTCTAGTTTAGCAAATGGATCTGATTCATAAATTTTCTTTTCATAATAAGCTCCTAAGAATTTACCAGCATCATCACGGCTAAATCCAAATGTCATTTGTGTTAAGTCATTTGTACCAAATGAGAAGAATTCAGCTTCTTTAGCAATTTCATCAGCTGTTAATGCAGCTCTTGGAATTTCAATCATTGTTCCTACTTTGTATTTCATTGTAACTCCAGCATTTGCAATTTCTTCTTCAGCTGTTTTTACAATTATATCTTTTACATATTTTAATTCCTTTAATTCTCCTACTAATGGAATCATAATTTCTGGAACAATGTTCATCCCTTCTTTGCTTACATTAATAGCAGCTTGAATGATTGCTCTTGTTTGCATTACACCAATTTCTGGATAAGTAACGTCTAAACGGCATCCTCTATGTCCCATCATTGGGTTGAATTCATGTAAGCTTACTACAACATCTTTTAGTTCTTGGAAAGTCATACCCATTTCTTTTGCTAAGCTTTCAATTTCTTCGTCTGTATGTGGTAAGAATTCATGTAGTGGTGGGTCTAATAAACGAATAGTTACAGGGTGACCTTTCATTGCTCTAAATAGTCCTTCAAAATCTCCTCTTTGCATTGGAAGAATTTTGTTTAATGCTTTTTCTCTTTGTTCAGCTGTTTTAGAAACTATCATTTCACGTATAGCTGCAATTCTTTCCGGAGCAAAGAACATGTGTTCTGTACGGCATAATCCTATACCTTGTGCACCAAAGTTGTAAGCAACTTCTGCATCTCTTGGAGTATCAGCATTTGTTCTAACTTCCATTTGACGGTAGCTATCTGCCCATCCCATTAATTTAGCAAAATCTCCTGATACAGTTGCATCAACAGTATCAATTTTTTCTCCATAAACATTTCCTGTAGAACCATCTAATGAAATATAGTCTCCTTCATGATATACATTTCCCTGTGGGTCTTTAAATTCTTTTGCTTCTTCATCAACAACTAGTTCTCCACATCCTGCTACACAGCATGTACCCATACCACGTGCAACAACTGCAGCATGTGATGTCATACCACCACGAACTGTTAATATACCATGGCATACGTTCATACCATCAATATCTTCTGGTGAAGTTTCAAGTCTTACTAATATTAAGTCTTTTTCTCCAGCTTCATGCATTTCAACTGCTCTATCTGCTGTAAATACAACTTTACCTGTTGCAGCACCTGGTGAAGCAGCTAATCCTTTTGCTACTGGTTTAGCAGCTTTTAATTTAGCTTGGTCAAAATTTGGATGTAATAATTGGTCTAATTGGTTTGGCTCAACTCTTAAAACTGCTTCTTTTTCTGTAATCATTCCTTCATTAACTAAATCTACGGCAATTTTTAAAGCTGCATTAGCTGTTCTTTTACCATTTCTTGTTTGTAGGAAGAATAACTTTCCTCTTTCAATTGTAAATTCCATATCTTGCATGTCTTTATAGTGTTTTTCTAATTCATTAGCATATTTTACAAAATCTTCATATGCTTGTTTATTTGTTTCTTGTAGAGTTGCAATTGGTTGTGGTGTTCTAATACCTGCAACAACGTCTTCACCTTGTGCATTCATTAAGTATTCACCAAATAGTTTATTTTCACCTGTAGCTGGGTTACGTGTAAATGCAACACCAGTACCGCAGTCATCTCCCATGTTTCCGAAAACCATTTCTTGAACATTAACTGCTGTTCCCCAATCTCCTGGGATATCATTTAATCTTCTATATGTTATAGCTCTTGGATTATTCCATGAACGGAATACTGCTTTTACTGCTTCTTTTAATTGTACTACTGGATCTGATGGGAATTCTGATCCATGTTCTTTTAAATAAATTCCCTTAAATGTAGCAACTAATTCTTTTAGGTCTTCTGCTGTTAATTCAGTATCTAGTTTAACTCCTCTTTTTTCTTTCATTTCGTCAATTGCTTTTTCAAATAGTGGTTTTGGTATTTCCATTACAACATCACTAAACATTTGAATAAATCTTCTGTAGCTGTCATATGCAAATCTTTCATTTTTTGCAGCGATTGTTTTGATTACTTCATTATTTAATCCAAGGTTTAATATAGTATCCATCATACCTGGCATAGATGCTCTTGCCCCTGAACGTACAGATACTAATAATGGATTTTCTGTATCTCCGAATTTCTTTCCAGAAATTTCTTCCAATTTTGAAAGTGCTTCAAAAATTTGGTCTTCAATTTCCTTAGAAATTGTTTCTCCATCTTCGTAGTATTTTGTGCATGCCTCGGTTGTTACTGTGAAGCCTTGTGGAATTGGCAAACCTAAATTAGTCATTTCTGCTAAATTAGCACCTTTTCCTCCTAGTAATTCTCTCATACTAGCATTTCCTTCTTTAAATAAGTAAACATACTTGTGACTCATAAAGTTAGAACCTCCTTTAAAATTTTATATATATTTTATTAAAAATAAAATAATCATGATTTGAAAGTTAATTGTCAAATTATTGTGTCGACACATATTATATCCATAAAACAAAAAAAAGTAAATACATTTTGAAAATTTTATGTGATTAATTTGTGATAATGTCACCCCATAAAGTATAAATTTTTTTTTTAGAAATGTCACCCCTTCATGGTAAAA
>CALXUZ010000043.1 GCA_944391825.1 uncultured Clostridia bacterium
TATCAAATGGAATAAAAGAGGGCAAGAAATTCCAGACACTTCTAGGAGTTACGGGCTCTGGAAAAACTTTTACAATGGCTAATATTATACAGCAAGTTCAGAAACCAACTTTGGTTTTAGCACATAATAAGACGCTAGCTGGACAGTTATATTCTGAATTCAAAGAGTTTTTCCCACGGAAACAATGTAGAGTATTTTGTATCATATTATGACTATTACCAACCAGAAGCATATATACCACAATCAGATACATACATTGAAAAAGATGCTTCTATAAATGATGAAATTGATAAATTAAGACATTCTGCAACTGCTGCATTATTTGAAACAAGGGATGTAATAATTGTAGCTTCAGTTTCTTGCATTTATGGTTTAGGTGACCCTATAGATTACGAAAATTTAACAGTTTCTTTAAGGCCTGGCATGCAAATAGAAAGAAATGTGATGCTAAAAAAGTTAATTAATATGCAATACACTAGGAGTGAATTAGAGTTCAAAAGAGGTACTTTTAGGGCAAAAGGTGACATTGTAGAAGTTTATCCATCCGATGAAAGTGAAACTGCTATACGTGTTGAATTTTGGGGAGATGAGGTTGAAAAAATTTCTGAAATTAATCCTCTTACAGGCAAGGTAAATAGTGTCAGACAGCATGTTATGATATTTCCCAATTCTCACTATGTAACAACTTCTGATAAAATGGAAAAAGCCATAGCATCGATTCAAGAAGAATTACAAGAAAGAATAAAGTATTTTAAAGATAACAATAAATTAATAGAAGCACAAAGAATTGAAGAAAGAACTAATTTTGATATTGAGATGATGCGAGAGACTGGTTTTTGTCAAGGAATTGAAAATTATTCAAGGCATATAAGTGGTCGTGCACCAGGCAGCAGCCCATATACTTTATTTGATTATTTTCCAAAAGATTTTCTGCTATTAATAGATGAATCACATGCTACAATTCCTCAAGTAAGGGCTATGTACAATGGAGATAGGGCAAGAAAAGAATCTCTAGTTAAATATGGTTTTAGGCTCCCATCTGCATTTGATAATAGACCACTTAAATTTGAAGAATTTGAACAAAGAATTAATCAAGTAATTTTTGTAAGTGCTACACCGGCAGAATATGAAAAAGAACATAGCAAAGAAAATGTTGTAGAACAAATAATTCGTCCTACAGGATTATTAGATCCTAAAATTGAGGTTAAGCCAGTTACAAATCAAATAGATGACTTAATTGAACAAATTCACGAAAGAGTTCAAAAACATGAAAGAGTTTTAGTTACAACATTAACAAAGAAAATGGCAGAGGATTTAACTACATATTTAGCTGGAATTGATATTAAAGTACGATATATGCATTCTGATATCAAAGCATTGGAGAGGATGGAAATAATTAGAGACCTAAGACTTGGAGAATTTGATGTTTTAGTTGGTATTAACCTATTAAGAGAAGGTTTAGATATTCCAGAGGTTTCATTAGTTGCCATATTAGATGCAGATAAAGAAGGATTTTTGCGCTCTGAACGTTCTTTAATACAAACAATAGGACGTGCTGCTAGAAATACTGATGGAAAAGTTATTATGTATGCAGATGAATTAACAGAAAGTATGGAAAAAGCAATTAGTGAAACAAATCGTAGAAGAAAATTACAACAAGAATATAATGAAGAACATGGTATTACTCCACAGACTATTCAGAAATCCGTGAGAGATACAATCAAAGCAAGCTTTGTGGCAGATATTAAAGAAGAATATAAATTAGATAAAGAAACAGATATGAAAGACATTATTTCTAAATTAACAGATGAAATGCTTAAATATGCACAAGAAATGGAATTTGAAAAAGCAGCTGAAATAAGGGATAAGATAAAAGAACTAGAAAAAATGATATAGTGGTAGACAAATACTGCCACTTTTTTCTAGTATTGACAAAAACAAACTTACGTTTTATAATTATTAATGCATGAAATACTAATAATTTTTGGGGGAGCAAATATGCAAAATAGTATTATTATAAAAGGAGCAAAAGAACATAATTTAAAAAATATTAGTTTGGAAATTCCAAGAGATAAATTAGTTGTTATTACTGGTCTTTCGGGTTCACGGAAAATCATCATTAGCATTTGATACTTTATATGCAGAAGGTCAAAGAAGGTATGTAGAAAGCTTATCTTCATATGCAAGACAATTTTTAGGACTAATGGAAAAGCCAGAGGTAGAGTCTATAGAAGGACTTTCACCAGCAATTTCCATAGACCAAAAAACTACTTCACGTAATCCACGTTCTACAGTTGGAACTGTTACAGAAATATATGATTATATTCGTCTGTTATATGCACGTATTGGTGTGCCATATTGTCCTAAATGTGGTAGAAAAATAGAAAAACAAACCATAGACCAAATCATTGACCAAGTAATGTCAATGGACACTAACACTAGAATTCAAGTGTTAGCCCCAGTAGTTCGCGGTAGAAAAGGAGAATATTTGAAATTATTACAGGATTTTCAAAAAGAAGGTTTTGTACGTGTTAGAATAGATGGGCAAACTTATGAATTAACAGATGATATTGAATTAGACAGAAAGAAAAAACATAATATTGACTTGATTGTAGATAGATTAGTAATAAAAGATGATATTAGGACTAGATTAACAGAATCTGTAGAAATTGCACTAAAATATGCAAATAATCTTGTAACTATTGATATCCCAGGCGATAAAGAAATTTTATTTAGCCAAAACTATGCATGCCCAGACTGTGGAATTAGCATAGAAGAATTAACGCCAAGAATGTTTTCATTTAATAATCCTATTGGTGCTTGTCCAACTTGTACTGGTATTGGATATTTAATGGTAATGGATGAAAATTTAATTATTCCGGATAAAGCTAAAACATTATATGACGGAGTAAAAGCTTTTGGCGCTAGCACAATGAAGAAGGGCGAGACAATGGCTAAAATGTATTTTGAAAGCATTGCTAGACACTATGATGTGGAAATAAAAGATGTTCCCATTAAAAAATTGCCAAGATGGTTTTTAGAAAAAATATTATATGGTACAGGTGATGAGGTAATTGATTTTGAGTATACATCATATGCTGGAACAAGAAAATTTAGTACACCTTTTGAAGGTGTTTTGCCAACATTAGATAGGAGATATCATGAAACTAAATCACAGGGTATGAGAGATTTTTATGAAATGTATATGAGTGAAAAGCCTTGCTATGAGTGCCATGGAGCAAGATTAAAAAAAGAAAGTTTATCTGTTAAAGTTGGAGATAAAAACATTAATGAATTGACAGATATGTCAATAGATAAAATTAAAGACTTTTTAAATAGCCTAGAATTAAACAGCAAAGATAGTATGATAGCAGATCAGATATTAAAAGAATTAAATAAACGTTTACAATTCTTAATAGATGTTGGTTTGGATTACTTAACATTATCAAGAGGGGCTGGAACATTATCTGGTGGTGAGGCACAGCGTATTCGCTTAGCGACTCAAATTGGTTCTGGACTAACAGGAGTTTTATATATCTTAGATGAACCAAGTATAGGTTTGCACCAAAGGGATAATGACAAATTAATTGCTACACTAAAAAAACTAAGAGACTTAGGAAATACTGTTTTAGTTGTAGAGCATGATGAAGATACAATGTATGCTGCGGACCAAATTATAGACATTGGACCAGGGCCAGGTGTGCATGGTGGAAAAGTAATTGCACAAGGAACTGTGGAAGAAATAAAGCAAATTTCAGAATCAATCACAGGGCAATACTTAAGTGGAAAAAAACAAATATTAGTACCTAAAAAACGTAGAAAATCAAATGGAAAAGCAATTGAGGTAAAAGGTGCTACTGAACATAATTTAAAAAATGTAAATGTTAAATTTCCACTAGGTCAATTTATCTGTGTAACAGGTGTATCTGGTTCTGGAAAAAGTACTTTAGTAAATGAAATATTATATAGAACAGCTGCAAATGTAATTTATGGTTCGAATGAAAGACCGGGAAAATGTAAAGAAATTAAAGGTTTAGAAAATATAGATAAAATTATTAATATAGACCAATCACCAATTGGAAGAACACCACGTTCAAACCCTGCAACTTATACAGGAGTATTTGATATGATTAGAGACATTTTTGCAATAACTCCAGAAGCGAAAATGAGAGGATATGATAAAGGACGTTTTAGTTTTAATGTTACAGGAGGTAGATGTGAAGCTTGTAACGGCGATGGTGTACATAAAATAGAAATGCACTTTTTACCGGATATTTATGTGCCATGTGAAGTATGTAAAGGAAAAAGATATAATAGAGAAACTTTAGAAGTGAAATATAAAGGTAAAACAATTGCTGATGTACTAGATATGACCGTTGAAGAAGCATTAACATTTTTCGAAAATATTCCAAGAATTAAATCAAAAATCCAAACATTATATGATGTAGGTCTTGGATATATAAAATTAGGGCAACCTTCTACTACACTTTCTGGTGGCGAAGCACAACGTGTAAAATTAGCAACAGAACTATCTAAAAAAGCAACAGGCAAAACACTATACATCTTAGATGAACCAACCACAGGCCTTCATATTGCAGATGTTCATAAATTAGTGGATATTTTGCAAAGACTAGTTGATACAGGAAATAGCATTATAGTCATAGAACATAATTTGGATTTAATTAAAACAGCAGATTACATAATTGATTTAGGACCAGAAGGTGGAGAAAAAGGCGGACAAGTAATCGCTGTTGGTTCTCCTGAACAAATTGTAAAAAATGAACAAAGCTATACTGGCAAATTTTTAAAAAAATATATTGAAAAAAGCTAACTTGCATAAGTTAGCTTTTTTAAGAAAGAAGTAAGATTATTTACAATCATTATTATTGTTATTTCTCTCGTTTTTGTTATTATTTTGTTTATTATTGTTCTTGTTGTTATTTCTGTTTTGTTTGTTCTTATTTTCTGACATAAAAAAGCACCTCCATTTCTTTTTACGATAATATTGTGTGCAAAAAAATAAAAAAATATACAAAAAATATAAACTGGACTTTTTTTTATAGCTGATATATAATTGGTAAAAATATTTAAAGAAAAAAGGTGAAATAAAAATGAAAAATATAGTAATAGGAATTGAAGGATATGTTGGAGCTGGAAAAACCACAATTTGTAAAGAATTATTAAATAAAATTCCAAATAGTATTTTGTTAGAAGGTGGAAATTTATATCGCGCAATTGTATATGCTTTAATGCATTATGGAATAGATTTAGAAAAAATGAAGCAAAATATAAAAGAAATTGATATAAAAGATGTTATGGATAAATTAAAAGTAGAACTTGCACTAGAAAACAACATTACAAATTTTTACATTAATGGAAAGAAAATAGAAGAAGAAAAATTACAATCTGCTGAAGCTTCATTAGCGGTTTCTAAAGTTGGAACAGTTGCAAATAATGAAAAATTATTTGAATTTGCAAGAAGTTTAATAGATAATTTTAAAATAAAATATAATGTAATCGTTTCTGGAAGGGCATTAATGCAAATTTATCCTGGTTTAGATTATCATTTTTTAATCAAAGCATCTTTAGAGGAACGCATAAGGAGAAAGAGCATACAATATAAGGGAAAAGTAGATTTAGAAGAACTAAAACAAAATATTGTAACAAGGGATGAATTGCAGGAAAAAGCAGGGTTTTATAAAGTATATGATAAAACAACTGTAATAGATATAACAGATTGCAAAACAGTTGAAGATTCTGTAGATAAAGTATTAGAACACATATGCATTAAGGAGGAAGTATAACAAAATGGAATTTGTAAACAAAAAATTAAAAGAATTTGAACAATTTATAAATGGCAAAAAAGTAGCAATAATAGGTCTAGGTGTAAGTAATATTCCTTTATTAGAGTATTTATATAATTTGGATTGTTCGGTTTCTGTATTTGACAAAAGAGAAGTAGAAAAATTAGATGCAAATGCAGTAAAAAACATACATGATTATAATTTTAAGTTATATACTGGTAAGGATTCTTTAAAAGAACTAGTAAATTTTGCTGTTATATTCCGTTCTCCAAGCTGCAGACCAGATACACCAGAGGTAGTAGAAGAAGTAAAAAGAGGAGCTGTTTTAACATCTGAAATTGAAATGCTAATGCAAACTTGCCCTGGAACAATTATAGGAATTACTGGCAGTGATGGAAAAACAACTACAACTAATTTAATTTATTATATTTTAAAAGAAAAGGGATATAATTGTTATTTAGGCGGAAATGTAGGAATACCTTTATTTACCAAAGTAAGGGAGATGACTCCTGATGATATTGTGGTTCTAGAACTTAGTAGCTTTCAATTAATGGATATGCAAGTTTCACCACATATTAGTGTTATTACTAATATTTCTCCTAACCATTTGGATATTCATAAATCATATGAAGAATATATAGAAGCTAAGAAAAATATTTTTAAATATCAAACAGAAAAAGACATTTTAGTTATTAATTATGATAATGAAATTACTAAAAAATTTGCACCAGAAGCAAAAGGAAAAGTAATTTACTTTAGCAGAAAAGAAAAATTAGATGATGGCATTATATGTGATAATGGAATTGTGAAATTATGCGAAAACAAATTAAGAAGGCATATTTTAAATACAAAGGATATTTTGTTAAGAGGAGAGCATAATCACGAAAATATTTGTGCTGCAATAGCTGCAACAAAAACTTTAGTTGAACCAGAGATACAAGCTGAAGCTATTAGAAAATTTAAGGGTGTAGAGCACCGATTGGAATTTGTAAGGGAGCTTAATGGTGTTAAATGGTATAATGATTCGATTGGTACTTCTCCAAGTAGAACTATTGCTGGATTAAAATCTTTTGATGAAAAAATTCTTCTAATTGCGGGGGGATATGATAAGCATTTGGATTACACACCAATTGCTAAACCTATTGTGGAAAATGTTAGTAAATTAATTTTGATGGGAGCTACTGCAAAGAAGATAGAAGAAGCGGTAAGTAATGAACTAAAAGAGCAACATAAGGAAATGGACATATATTATTGTGATACTTTAAAAGAAACTATAGATAAGGCATACGAAATTGCAACACCTGATGAAATTGTTCTATTTTCACCAGCGAGTGCAAGTTTTGATATGTTTAAAAATTTTGAAGAAAGAGGTAATTTATTTAAAAAACTAGTAAATGAAATATAAGAGTAACACTATATAAAAAAAATACATATGATACATTAGATTAAAAAGGGGGTATCATATGTATTATCAAAGTTATGAAGATTATATGCGTCAAGTATTGGGGTATCCAGTAAATGCTCCTAATGTTTATGAAGCATATAATTTTAGGAATAATCAAAATTTTCAGGATACATATTGTTTAGAAAATCAAGTGAATTCAAGCATGACAGATGAAGAAATTAAGGGTTGCTATCCAGAAATTTATAATTTGGTGTATCCAATGGTTTGCAAGGTATGTGAAACAAATACGCAACAAATAACCAAGGAATTAATAGAAAAAATGACTGATGAGGTGTATTCAGCAATTGAAGATACAAGTACAGTGGTTAATGTTAGGGTTAACACTACAAAAACAGAAACTAACAATAACGCAAGCCAAAAGCGAGTAGATAGGGAACAGGTAAGGCAGGAGAATAGAACTTCACGAGAAGGAAACAAAGATAGGGCTCAGGAAGTAGGAAAAAGAAATACTGAAACAAGAAGAGAAAATTCAAATTTGAGAGATTTAATTAAAATTTTAATATTGCTTAAATTATTTGGAAACAGACCAAGTAATAGACCAGAAAATCCACGTCCACCTTTTCCACCACGCCCAGGAATGAATTCAGGACCATTTTATCCAAATGGAAGAACTGGAATTGAACCAAGAAATTACCCTAATTACTTAGAATTTTAAAATTAAAAATGACAAAAAATGTAAAGATATACAAAAATAAAGTGTATATCTTTCTTTTTTTAGGTAATAATAAAATTGTAAAGATTTTTATAGAAAGGTTGGTATGTTTATGAAAGTTAAAGATTGTATGTGTAATGAAATATTTTATGCTACTACTCAAAATACTGTAAAAGACTGTGCTAATATAATGTGTGATGAGCATGTTGGTTGTGTTCCCGTATGTGATAATGACAAAAATTTGGTAGGTTTAGTAACAGATAGAGATATAATTTTAAGGTGTATTGCCTGTGATAAAGATCCTAAAACTACACCTATAACTGAAATTATGACATGTAACCCATGCTGTTGTACAACTGATGCAGATATTACTGAAGTTGAAAATTTAATGTCTAAGAACCAAGTAAAAAGAATTCCTGTATTAGAAAATAATAAAATTGTAGGAATTTTAACATTAGGGGATTTAGCTAAAAATGGAAAAATAGATGATAAATGTGTTAGCAATACTTTAAATAATATCTGTGGTTGCGATGATAAAAACGCCGAATAAAATGTAATATTTGTATTTATAGTGCTACCTTTTTATCTTTTCCTCCGACTTGTTTTCAAGTCTAAAAAGGTGGCACTATAAATGCATTTATTGTTAAATTTTAATTAACGGTTGTAATTGTAAATAAAATAATTTATAATACATATATCAAAAGAGAGGAGGAAAACTTACATATGGTTATTGACATGAATTATTGGGGAAAAGTATTTAAAAATATCCTGATATTAGCTTTGTCAATTTTAGGTGTTTATTTGGGATTTAAACTAGCATTTTTTTACCTTCCATTTTTAATAGCTTTTATACTATCATTAATACTAGAGCCATGTATTCGTTTTATAATGAAAAAGACCAAATTAAAGAGAAAAACAAGTTCTATTATAGTTTTTGTTATTGCAATTATCATAATTGTAGGGCTATTAATTTGGGCAGGTGTGACATTAATATCTGAAGCTTCTAATTTATTAACAAGCTTAAATGAATATTTTGAAAAATGGTATAAATTAGTTCAAGATTTATTTGCTAATATTGATTTTACAAAATTAAATATTCCAGAAAATATAATGGAAGCAGTTCAATCATCTGCCACAGAATTTTTAGGAACAGTTACCCAGTGGGCTAAAAATGCTTTAACTGCTGCAATAAATTTTTTAACTTCAATTCCAACAATAGGAGTGTATGCAGTTGTGACTCTTTTATCTCTATATTTTATGTGTGTAGATAAAATATATATGATTGACCAATTGGAGCATCACATGCCAAAGTCTTGGGTTAAAAAAATAGGCACACATTTAAAAGATTTAACAAAAACACTTGGGAACTATTTAAAAGCTGAACTTATTTTGGTATTTATCTCATTTGTTATATCATTAATAGGATTATATATTTTTAATTTTGCTGGACTAAATGTTCCATATCCATTATTAATGGCATTAGTTATAGGATTTGTAGATTTGCTACCAATATTTGGCTCTGGCACAGTTATGGTACCTTGGGCAATTATATCTGCATGCACAGGAGATTTTACTTTAGCAATTGCATTGTTAGGATTATGGGCTATTATGTCCATTGTAAGGCAACTGATAGAACCTAGAATTGTAAGTGGTCAAATCGGTATTCATCCAATATTTACATTGATTGCAATGTATACTGGTTTTAAATTCATAGGAGTTTTAGGTATGGTAATAGGTCCAATCTTATTAATAATCTTAAAAAATATATTCTCAACACTAATAGATAAGGGAGTTTTTAAGTCAATTTTTGAGAGATAACTATAAAACCGTAGAAGTAGTTACAAATGAGTCGTCTGGTG
>CALXUZ010000044.1 GCA_944391825.1 uncultured Clostridia bacterium
ACAGTGATTAGTCCACCTAATTTTTCCTGTTCTGACAAATTCTTTTATTGTATCTATTTTTAACTTTTTCATAAGCACCTCTTTTTATACTTAATATATTATAACACATTTATTATTATTTTTTGTAATTTTACAAAAATATATTATCTCATTATTTCGTTATCTTCTCTAAATTTCGATCTTTCTTTATAGTAATCTATAACTGCTTGTAACTCCCTATCAAAATATAACCTTCTTGGGTTATCACCTTTTTTACTATTTAACATTTCTAGAATTTGATTGATAGAATAAAAACCAACTGTAAAGCCATCTTTCTTTTCATTCTCAGTTAACTCTCTTTCCTCAGAAATACTGTTTATATGTCCAAGATAATAATAAGTTACAGCTAATCTATTTATTGTATTTCCATTTCTTTCAGGATAATTTGGTTGAAAATATCTTACTTTTACAAATGGTTTTAATTGTTCAGGTTTCATATCAACACCTATTTCTTCATTTAATTCCCTATGTATTGTCTCATCTGGAGTTTCTTTTCCGTCAATTGAACCTCCAGGCAATAAAAGTACTCCACCATAGTTTGCGACTAATATTTCATTTGAAGAATTAACTAATACTGCTCTACTTTTTAATTTCTTTTTTGTAAACTTCTCATTTATATTCTCATCATTTATTATTATAGTTTTCATTATTATCATTCCTTTTTATAAGATATATTTCTCTTATGCACGAATTCTACACGAATTGGGTCACAAACATTTTTTGTTTGTCTAGTTTTATTTCATTTTTTTAGGCTTATTTAGTCATTTTTTGATAAACTAAATAAAACTAAAAAGGTCTAAAAGTGGCTATTAAAAGCCATTTTTGTAGTTAATCATACTATGAAACAAAATACTCTACATTATTTCCGTGGGAAAAACTCTTTGAATTCAGAATATAGCTGTCCAGCTAGTGTTTTATTATGTGCTAAAACCAATGTTGGTTTTTGAACTTGCTGTATAATATTCGCCATTGTAAAAGTTTTTCCAGATCCCGTAACTCCTAGAAGTGTCTGGAATTTCTTGCCCTCTTTTATTCCATTTGATAGGTATTCTATTGCCTTAGGTTGATCCCCTGTTGGCTTATATTCTGATACTAATTCAAACATAATTTGCCCCCTTAATTTATTTTATCATAAAATTTTAATTTTATTTTTGCTCTTTAGGTTTTACAATATCATCTAAATTCATTTTTCCTGCTCTTTCAACAGAATTCATACCATATTTTTCATTTATTTTGTCAATTATTTTATCCAGTTTCTCCTGCTTCACATCATCTTCCTTTGAGAAAAATGAAAGCTGAACTTCATCTTTATTTACCAAATCATCAACCTTTAGTCCAATTAATCTAAAAGGAACTCCTTTTTTATACATTTCACCAAGTAATTTTTTTGCCTTTTCATATATATTTTTTGTATTAGCTGAGGTGAAATCAAGCCTACTTTGATGAGAAAAATTTTCAAATTTATTTGTTCTTAACTGGACATTAACTACATTAGCTAGCAAATTATATTTTCTTAACCTAAATGTCACTTGTTCTGTTAATGCAAGTAGTATTTGTTCTAATTCCTCTTTGTTTGTAATGTCTTTTGGAAACGTAGTTGAATTTCCTATGCTCTTTGGTAATTCCTTTTCATATTTAACAGGCGAATAATCAATGCCGTTGGCATATTCCCACATTAAATTTCCATGCTTACCAAATTTTTTTATTAAAACCTCTCTATCAGTTTTTGCTAAATCCCCTATGGTTTTTATTCCCATGTTATATAATTTTGGAACGGTTTTCCTTCCTAGCATAAATAATTCTGAAGCTGGGAGCGGCCACATTTTAGCCATAATTTCATTTTCAAATAATGTATGAACCAAATCCGGCTTTTTAAAATCAGATGCCATTTTAGCTAATAGTTTATTGTGTGCTACACCTACATTTACTGTAAACTTTAATTCTTCCCTTACTCTTTTATTTATTTCTTTTGCTTTATTTATTAATGTATCTCCTCTTAAATATTCTGTCATATCTAAAAAGCACTCATCTATTGAAAATCTTTCAATTTTATTTGTATATTCTAATAATAAATTGTATAATGAATTTGAATATTCTTGGTATTTTTTATATGGAAGTCCTTTGAATATTTGCAAATTAGGACATTTTTTCTTGGCTTGATATATAGTTTCTGCAGTGACTACTCCACACTCTTTAGCTTTCATACTTTTAGCAAGTACTATTCCACTTCTTCTAGCTTCATCACCACCAATTATACTTGGGATTGTTCTAATATCTAAGTCATTACCATTTTTAAGCATCTCAACCGCGGTCCAACTTAAAAACGCATTATTAACATCAACATGCAAAATCTCTCTTTCCATATTTTTCACCTAGTAACATTTTAGAACTTTTGTTTGTAATTGTCAACAGTTTTATTAGCATAAATATCTAATTATATTTCTCTATCATCATTAATCAACAATTTTTCTTGCCTATCTTTTTCTTTTCTTATACCTTCTTGTATTGCCTGCTTTATTAGCAATGTCAGATGTTGTGGCTCAGGAGAATCCTTTTCATCCAAGGCTGCTAGAACAAATTTATCTCTTATACTATATCTAATTATCTTTCCATTTTCATTTTTTATTCTTGTTAATTGGTCTATCAGAATACCTATATCCATCGGAAAACCATGTTCTTTAGAATAACTTTCAGCAAAAGCTAAGGTAGTCCTTGTGTTCCCATCTCTAAAAGGATGTACTCTCCAAATTCTTGCTAAACTCATTGTTAATTTCTTAGCAATTTCATCCATGCTTTTTCCCGTCCAATTTATATTATTTAGTTCTTCTAAAACTTTGTTTAGATTATGTTCTATGTTTTTTGGGTCAGGATACTCCAAACTCAATCCCGCAAGAACTGGTTCATCTTTATAAAGAGGAACTGTCCTAAACTCTCCTGCCCAGTCAAATATATCTTCAAATATATGCTTATGTAATGATTTTAAATAATTTGCATCGTATTTGCGTTTAAAGTTTTTCCCTATGTCTATTAACTTCACGAAACATATATCTTTTTCCGCTTCATTCAATTCTTCATACTCTTCTATTTTAAGTTTATTTTTTAATGTTCCATTTTCCTGAATATATGGATCTTTCATTTTCTCACCTTTTCTTAATTATTATTTTTGTTATATTTATCTATAACCATTTTCTGCAATTCTTTTAACTCAATTTTGCCATCTATATATTGTTTAGCTAGTAATAATGTTTCATCTGTGGGCATATCTGCTCCAGATATTGATATAGCCAACGCTTTTTTTACTAGTTCTTTTCTTTCTTCTTTTGTTGTTTTACTAATAGAATAATCCATACCACAAATCATTCCTTTCCATTATACAATACATTCGTTTAAATTTATTTTATTATATCATACTTTAGTTAAAATATACACTACATAATTTTAAATATTTGTATGTACCATTATTAAATATTAATTTTTTTTAAAAAACTATGGACTTTTTTTTGCAAATTGTGTATGATTATATGGTAAAAGTATTTTATCTGTCTAGGAGGTTTTTATATGTCTAAAAAATTAATAAAAATTATCTTAATTTCATTTGTGATATTAAGTTTTTATATTACATTTTCATTTGCTACTGACATTAATATAAATCTGCCAGGAACAGATACAAACCAAACAAATGAAAATAGTGAAAACAATGAAGAAGCAAATAATGAACAAGTAGAAAATACTGTAAATAACGAAAATGTCGAAAACACTGATAATCCAGTTACAAACGAACAAGAGAATATAGATAATTCTGTTAATGATAATACTATAACTGATGGGACTTCTCAAAATACCCCAACAGATGTAGAAACTTTACAACCATCAGTAGTTACCTCTAATGAATCTGGTTTAAGTGTAACTAACATTATAAATATATTATTAATTACAGTTGGCGTTATTATAATTTTACTAGCTATTGCAATTATGATTAGATTAAAATAATTTTAATAAAAGTTGTTAAATTATTCAAAATTTGACAACTTTTTCTTTTTTCTCTTTCCACTTTTTATCTGAATATTTTGTTATAAAAAATTGAATAATAATAATGAGTATTTTTCAGCTCAATTCTGATAAAAGGAGGTTTTTTACCATTATGAAAAAGAAATTTTTTATAACAACCATTATAACAGCTATTTTCTTAAGTTTACTCTTTTCAGTAAGTTTTGCTAATACTAGCATGGATAACGCTGTAAATAGTGTTAGAAATTTCGTTGGTGGAACAGAAAATGCAATTGAGGGTATGGGACAAGGTGTTGCTAATGGTATTAGAAACGCAACAAATAGCGTCGAAAATACAGCAGAAAATGTAACAAATAATATGGAAAATGATATGGGAATGGAAAATGAAACAAATAATAACAATGATAATGAAATGAATTCGTCAGATAATAACAACGGATATACTGCAACTAGAACTACTACTAGATCTGCAACAGATACAGGAAATAATGGTGGAATTTTTGGAAATGTTACTAACAATGTTTGGACATGGGCAATTCTTGCTGTAGTTGGTATTGTTATTGTATCTTTAGTTATGTATTATGCAAAACAAAATGATGTAACTACTTACAATTATACTGATGATGACGATGAAGAATAATAGTTAAATATTATAACATGTGTGTTTTCTTTCCTTGACACGCATGTTATAATATATATTATATTTATACAAAGGAGTTTTTTATATGACAAAGAAAATCATTGCTACTAATTCTACTGCAAGACATAATTATAATATTATAGATACATATGAAGCAGGAATTGTTTTAACTGGAACAGAAATTAAATCAATACGAAATGGAAAAGTAAATTTAAAAGATAGTTATGGAATTATAAAAAATGGCGAAGCATATATATATGGTATGCATATCAGCCCTTATGAACATGGAAATATTTTTAATAAAAATCCATTGCGCAGCCGTAAACTTTTATTAAATAAACGCGAAATAAATAAATTAGTTGGGCTAATTAAACAGCAAGGTTACACATTAGTTCCAATAAGCTTATATTTTTCTGGTAATTTTGTAAAACTCGAACTAGGAATCGGAAAAGGAAAAAAAATATATGATAAAAGACAAGATATTGCTAAAAAAGAAGCGGAGCTTCGTATTCGTAAGCAATTAGGTAAAAATATGGATTAAATGGTATATTCCCATTTAATCCGTATTTTTTAGATTTTATTACTTGAACCAAAAACATCTCTAATTTTGTGTTCAACTGTTTCTTTAATTAAGTCTCTTGCAGGTGCCATATATTTTCTTGGGTCAAAAACAGATGGCTCTTCTTCAAAAATTTTTCTTATGGCTGCTGTCATTGCTAAACGTAAATCTGTATCAACATTAATTTTCGAAACACCCGACAAACTTGCCTCATGTAACATTTCATCTGGAACCCCCTTTGCACCAGGAATATTTCCACCATATTTATTACACATATCAACTAATTCTGGAATAACAGTTGATGCACCATGTAATACAATTGGTGTGTGGGGAATTTTTTCTTTAACTTGTTTTAATATATCAAATCTTAATTTGGCTTCACCTTTGAACTTGTATGCACCGTGACTCGTTCCAATAGCAATTGCTAAAGAATCGCATCCAGTTCTTTCCACAAATTCTTTTGCTTGGTCTGGATCTGTATACATAGCGTCACTTGATGTAACATTTACATCATCCTCTATTCCTGCCAATTTTCCAAGTTCTGCTTCTACTACTACTCCCTTACTATGAGCATATTCTACTACTTTTTTAGTTAAAGCAACATTTTCTTCAAAATCATATTTTGAACCATCTATCATTACTGAAGAAAATCCATGGTCTATGCACATTTTACAAGTTTCGAAATCTGGTCCATGGTCTAAATGTAAAGCAATAGGAATATCATATTCATCCAAGGCTGCCTCTATCATCTTTTTTAAATATCCAATTCTTGCATATTTAATAGCACTTGAAGATGCTTGCAAAATAACTGGAGAATTTTGACTAGCTGCCGCATCTACAATCCCTTGTATTATTTCCATATTATTCACATTAAAAGCACCAATTGCAAAATGCTCTTTCATAGATTTTTCAAACATATCTTTTGTTGTTACTAATGGCATAATTTTACCCTCCTCAAATGTTAATTTATATTTGTATTATATACTAATTAAATTCATTATTCAATAGATTTTTTCATTTTATAGCAACAGCAAAGGTTCAGTATAAAGTACTGAACCTTTGGCTGTTCTGATTCGAGTTAAAAACTCAAAACAACATAGAAATTACAATTTGCGTGCTGCAACTCTTGCAAGCTCACCTCTGACAGATTCTGTTTCATCAAGTGTTACCTGCCAGCAAAGTGGGTCTCCTTTCATCTTTTCAGAAAGGTAAACTAAACCATTATACCTCTCGTCCAATCTCGGATTATCCACCTGTGAAAAGATCATCTCGGAAGTTCTCTGCTTTAATTCCCAAAATTTTCGCTTTAATCCTAATAGAAACATTTTGGGAAACCAAAATAACCTCAACATCCGGATTGTCTTCTAATACAATCCAAATATTGTTTTTTAATATAAATTATTCTCCTGATATTTGTTTTAAAAATATCAAAATTGCCCTATATGTAGTTTCATATATTGTACCCAATTTAAATGGCACCTTGGCTTCTTCCATAGCTTTTCTTTGCTTTTCTGAGAGTTCAGCATAAATATATATGCCTTGCATAAATGGAAAAAACACATATACAAAATCATATTTATCTTGTTGGGTCATTTCCGGAAAAAATTTATCAAGACATTTTCTTATAAGAATCATTGCTGTTCTATAAGATTTATTTAAATTCACTATTCTTTCCATTCTACTTTTTCTTTCTACATCACATATATTTGTAGAAAGTATTTTTAGCATTATTCTTCTCGGTTCTAATGAACGAGCTAATTTTTCTGCAAATTCTGTTTTAGTTAAAGTAGAATTTTCATTATATATTTTCCTTATATCACTTATCCATTTTTCATATTCTCTATTTAAAAAGCCAATTATAGCTTCTTCGTTTGAACGAAAATGATGATAAATAGTAGTGCGGGGATAACCCGTTAAAAAACTGATTTTTTGTATGGTTACCCCTTTTACTCCCTCTCTATCATATAAATCACCACATGCAGTTATAACTTCTTCCTTTTTTGCATCTATTTCTTCTCTAGACATAGTTTTTCACCTACTATTCAACATTAATTAAATCATAATCCCTTGTTCCAAAACCTAATTCAGCCGCAGCCTCTATTGTATGAACACCATTTTGCCTTTCTACTCTTTCTATAAAATGTTCTTTTCCTGGGTCATTTGAGTTATACACTAAATCAATACAAGCTTGGTCAATAGCAATTGGGTCTGTACTTGCAAGTATTCCCACATCTTTCATACAAGGGTCTTCTGCTACAGCACAGCAATCACAATCAACTGATAAATTTTTCATTATATTTATATATACAATTTTGCCTTTGAATAAATTATGAACTGATGAAGCTGCATCTGCCATTGATTCTAAGAATTTATCCTGTTCTGGCAAATTATCCCATAACGTATATTGATTTTTATTTGTTCCTGCTGAATGTATCCAAGCCTTTCCTTCTGATGAACTGCAACCTATAGATAATTGTTTTAATGCTCCGCCATATCCTCCCATTGGATGTCCTTTAAAATGTGATAAAACTAGCATTGAGTCATAGTTAATTATATTTTTTCCTACATAATTTTCTTTTAGCACTTTTCCATTTTCTATTTTTAATATCTTGTCCGGTCCTTCTGCATCCATTAAGTCTACATTAAAATATTTTGACCAACCATGATTTTCCAATAATTTTTTATGCTTTTCTGTAGTGTTTCTTTCTCCAGCATAAGCTGTGTTACACTCAACAACGGTTCCATTTACATGTTCAACAATCTTTTTTACAAATTCAGGTCTTAAATAATTTTGATTTCCTTCTTCTCCAGAGTGTAATTTTACAGCTACTTTTCCAGGTAATTTAACTCCTACTTTCTCATACATTTTTATAACACTTTCTGGAGTTATTTCACTTGTAAAATAGACTTTAGCTTTTTCCATATTTATCACAATCCTTTCAAATTTATTCTTTATAGAGAAATTATATTATTATATAATTATTTTGTAAAGCATTTCTTAATTATTTGATTAATTATTATTTACCGTAAGCTTAAATTCTTAATTTAAATGTTTTTGGTGCATATTTGTATGCTAAAAATTAAATCATTTATTCTTTTCCTTTTTTGAAATATATAATACTAATAATATTATTCCTAGTAGATTAATTCCTATTGATAAGCCCAATATCTTATAATCCTATTTTGCAAATAATACTTTTTCTGATTTATATTGTTTTATAATATGTGCAAATACTAAACTTATATATATTATTGTAGAAATTGCCATCAAACTTATGTTTAATAAATTTATTGTTCCATTATTTATATCTGTAAATATCAATGTGAAGTTTACAAATGGAATTATTGAAAGTATCGGTGTTGTTGTTATTCCCATCATAAATGCTATCATACCAGGAAAGAACGATATAAATGTTAATGGTGTTAATGCACTTTGAGCTTCTTTAAATGTTTTAGATGTACTTGCAATCGCAATACATAAACCACTTATAAAGAATGAATATGCTATTATTACAATTACTGCAAATAGTATTGTAATTGGCGAATACATTACATCTATTCCTTCATAAATGCTAAACATATTCTTTGTAAGCATTAATGATAGTATTGCTAAAGCTAAACTTATTATCCCTGTGATTATTGATGATACTGTAACCCCTAAAAATTTTCCTATAATAATATCTTTACTTTTTATTGGAAATGTAAGTAATGTTTCTAATGTTCCTCTTTCCCTTTCACCTGCTGTTGTATCTGTTGCTGGGTATGTTGCTGATACCGTTATTGCCA
>CALXUZ010000045.1 GCA_944391825.1 uncultured Clostridia bacterium
AATAACAGAAGAAGCAAACAAGGAAGAAAAGAATAAAAAAGATTCAAAAGAAAAAAAGTCTAAAAAAGATAAAAAATCATATTCTTTAATCGAAAATATTCCCAAAAATGAAGAATTAAAATTACTAGTTGGAGAAGCTGAAAAAACAAATGAGTTAATTTATTTACCCGAAAAAAGTTTATACCAAAATATTTTAATTACAGGAACCATTGGTACTGGTAAAACTAGTAGTGCAATGTACCCATTTACCAAGCAATTAATTGCATATTCTCATAAAAATTTAGAAAAAAAGCTGGGTATGCTTATACTTGACGTTAAAGGAAATTATTATAAAAAAGTATTAGAATTTGCTGAAGAATACGAAAGAAAAGATGATATAATTGTTATTGAATTGGGTGGAAAATACAAATATAACCCGCTTCACAAGCCTAATTTAAAGCCAAGCATTTTAGCAAACCGCCTAAAAACTATTTTATTATTATTTTCTAAAAATAATTCAGAATCATATTGGCTTGATAAAGCTGAACAAGTACTAGCAGAAGCAATTAAATTATGCCGTTTATATAATAATGGCTATGTAAATTTTGAAGAAATTCATAAATTAATTACAAGGCAGGATTATTATTTAGAAAAAATCACTTTTTTACGTGAAAAGTTTAGACAAAACATTTTTGCACAATCTGAAGTTTATAATTTACTTTCAAGCTTAAATTTTTTTGAAAAAGAATTTAATTCATTAGATGCAAGAACTTCAGCAATTTTAAAATCTGAAATTACACGTATTACTAATTCTTTTATTTCTGATTATGATGTTTTAAAAACTTTTACCCCTAAACAAGAAGATTTAAATTTTTTAGGATTTGAAGAAGCTTTGGAAAAAGGCAAAATTGTTGTTTTAAATATGAATATTAGTGAATATACAAACTTGTCTAAAATAATTGCAGCATATTTAAAACTAGATTTTCAAGCAGAAGTAATGCTAAGACTTAGTAAATACCCAGATAATAATTTCCGTAGTGTGTGTTTTATTTCTGATGAATATTCTGAATATTGTACCGAAACTGATGCCAACTTTTTCTCTCAAAGTAGAGAAGCAAAATGCATTAATATTGTTGCAACACAAAGCTATACCTCGCTTTTAAATACACTCCATGAGCAATCCACTTTAAATGTAATTATTCAAAATTTAATTAATAAATTATGGTTTCGTAATGATGATATTTTAACAATTGAAAATGCACAAAAACAAATTGGAAAAGAGGATAAAGAAAAAATTTCAAAAGGTATTTCAGAAAATGCCAAACAAACCGTTTTTAGTTATTTTAGCAATTCTTTAAATTCAAAGGATTCTAGTATTTCTGAAACAATTAGCACATATGTACACACAGATTTTATTTATGACACAAACTTTTTTACACAATCTTTAGAAAATTTTACTTGTTTAAGTTTTTTATCAAATGGCTTAAAAATTATTCCACCTCAAAAACTCAAACTATTCCCATATTTTAAAAATAAATAAATTTACAAAGGAGTGTTTTTTATGTTTAAAAAATTAATTTTAAATAAAAAATTTTTAGCAATTTTATTATTTACTATTTTATTTGTATTTACTTCAAATGTGTCTAAAGCTGCACTTTTTGATAGTACACCTGAAATTGTAAACACACTTAATTCCGCTTTTGAAACTATCCAAGAGTGGCTACTTAAGCTAGCTACCCCTGCAGCTGCAGTTGCAATTTGTGTAGGAATTTTTATGCAAAAATTTAGTTTTGGAGATGAAGAAAGAATTAGAACTGCTAAAAAAATGATGCGTGGCACTTTATTTTGCTATGGATTTATTTTAGTTTTAAATTTAATTTTATCAGCAATTCAAAGCTTATTAACATAAGGGGGTGAAATCCTTGGATGCGACTTCTTCATTAACAACAAATATTATCCAAACTATTAATTCAATTTTTGAAACTCTATTTTCTTCAATAGATAATAGTATATACCAAGTGTTAGATGATCTTACTTTTATTAATTCAGATATTTTAAATAATTCTATATTTGAAAAAATCTTTGGCACAAATAGTTCAAATGGCTTATTAGTAATAGCAAATTCGTTATTAGTAGGTTTTGCAATTTATTATGCTATTCGCTTAACATATTCTTATTATATGAATTTGCAAGTGGAAAGACCTTTTCAATTTATATTTAAATTATTAATTTTTGGAATTGTAATGAATTTTTCTTTTGTAATTTGCGAAGAATTTCTAGATTTAAATAGTTTTATTTCAGAAGCAGTTAGAAGCATTGGCTATAATTTATATGGACATGAAATTTCTTTTTCAGAATTAATTACACAGTTAAATGACATGCTCTCTACTAACCAAACAAATTTTACTATTTTTTCATTTGATGGATTAATAAAAAGTTTTATTTCTGTTAGTTTGTTAAATTTAGTTTTCTCATATTCGCTTCGTTATGTTATGGTAAAATTATTTGTTTTAATAACACCTTTTGCAATATTAAGTTTAACAAATCAAAGTACTTCATGGTTTTTCAAGACTTGGTTTAGAACAATTTTATCATTATTATTACAGCAATCTTTTGTATCTTTAATTCTGCTATTAATTTTCTCTGTAGATTTTTCTTCAGAAAATATTTTGTCAAAATTAATTTGCATTGGTGGTATGTATGCATTAATACGTACAAATCAATACATGCGCAGTTTAGTAGGTGGAATTTCTACTGATGTTTCAAATAATGTTAATATTGGTACAAATATGCTAAAAAATATGTAATTTAGAAAGGAGAATTTTATTGAAATTTATTTTTCCGCAAAATTATAATTTTAAAAATAAATTTTTAGGTATTATTGATTATTCTACATTAGTACTTAATATAATTTGGGATTTATTTGTTTTTTCTTGTATTAATTTAATTTTTCAAGATAATACAATAAAAATATTTATTTTTGTTGTGCTATGTCTCCCACTTTTATTATTTAGCATTATTGGGTTTAATCACGAAAATATTATTTATATTATTATATATTTAATTAAATATTTTAAAAATCCCAAATTATATCTTTATATAAAATAATTTGTTGTAAATTGTATATAAAAATGATATAATTTGTCAAAAGATGATTTTGGGGGAATTCCTATGAAATTAGAACAAAATGAACTATCTGCTTTATTTTCAAGCACTAATTTACCAGACATATTTTTTACAGAATATTTGCCAGAAGCTTCTGGCGATTATGTAAAAATTTATTTATATATTTTGTTTCTTTCAAAATATGATAAAGATATAAAAGTAAATGACTTATGCAAAAAATTAGGACTTCCTCTTAAGGTAATTCAAGATGGCATGAAATATTGGGAAGACCAAGGTGTACTTACTAGAAAAAATACTGGATATATACTAAACAATTTACAAGAAAAAGAATTACACCAATTATACAAGCCAAAAGTTGCATTATCAGCAGAGCAAATTCAGAAATCTGCAGAAAGCCAGAAAAAGGCAAAAACCATTGAATATATTAATAATAGGTATTTTTCTGGTTTAATGCCTACTTCTTGGTACCCAGATATTGAGCTATGGTTTAAAAAATATGATTTTGATGATGAGGTAATGATAGCTTTATTCGAATATTGTTTTGATAAATCTGCATTACACAGAAATTATATTCAAGTTGTTGCAGATAGCTGGTTTAAAAATAAAATTAAAACATTTAATGATTTAGATTTATATTATGAAAAACAAGAAAAATTAAATAAGGTAGCAAATATGATTTCTAAAAAATTGGGACTATCTAGGCAGTTAACACAGTATGAATATGCTTATATAGAAAAATGGATTATAGATTTTAATTTTTCTTTTGATATAATTGAAATTGCACTTAAAAGAACCACTTCTAAGGTAAATCCAAGTTTTGATTATATTGATAAATTAATTACAGATTGGCATGATAGGGAATTTAAAACAGCTGAGCAAGTTAATAAATTTTTAACTGATATGAAGCAAAAAAATAAAAATATAAAAGAATTAGAAAAAAAGACCGGATACCAAAAATATGATCAAAGATCTTATGATAATTTAAATAATCTATATGCTAATAAAAAAACTGCAGATTAAAAGGAGGCTATTTTGGATACTCTTACATTAAAAACTTTATTAACTGAATATAATAAAAAAAGAATTAAAGCAGAAGAAATTGCAGAAAAAAATAAAAAAGAATTATATGAGGAATTTCCAGAATTAACCGAAATTGATGATAAAATAAATTCTTTAGCCTTATCTACAATAAAAGAAATTAATAAAAATAATAATAAAAATTTAATTAAAAAATTAAATGATGATATAAATAATTTAAAAGAGAAAAAAAATAAAATATTAAATTCAATTGGTGAAAAAGCAAAAGGAATTTATCCAAAATATGATTGCCTAAAATGCCATGATACAGGCTATATTAAGGTTAATGGAAGCACAGAGCTATGCAATTGCTTAAAACAAAAAATATATAATATAGAATATAATAAGTCAAATATTAATTCTCTGGAAAAACAGAATTTTAAAAATTTTAATTTAAATTTTTATTCAGATAAAATTAATCAGGAGAAATATCAAAATGATATTTCTCCAAAAGAAAATATAAAATTAATATTAAAAATTTGTCATAATTTTATAGATAATTTTGATAATATTGATGAAAAAAATTTATTATTTACTGGTAAAACTGGGCTTGGCAAAACTTTTTTATCAAGTGCAATTGCAAATGAATTATTAAAAAGTGGAAAAACCGTATTATACCAAACCGCTTCAACAATGCTTGATATGATTATAGATTATAGATTTAATAGAAATAATATTTCAAAAGATATTTATGACCATTTACTAAATGTAGATTTATTAATTATTGATGATTTGGGCACAGAGGGAACAAACCAAATGAAATTAGTTGAATTATTTAATATTATTAATTCAAGATTATTAAATAATAAAAAAATTACTAAAACTATAATTTCTACAAATTTAAGTCTTCAACAATTATTTGAAACATATGATGAGCGTATTGTTTCTAGGCTAGTAGGAAATTATAATATTTGTTATTTTTTTGGTGATGATATTCGTTTTTTAAAAAGATAAATTCTCATAAAAATACTACTCTATTGCTAGAGTAGTATTTTTATTATCTTTCTTCCCCTTCACTTTTTTCTTTTGCCTTTCCTATTTCATCATGATTTTTTTGGGTTTTTGCAAGAATTCTTAAAATTTTATTATCTAAATTTGGAATATCTGATAAGTATTCTGGTAAACCATTTTTAAATTTATCCATTGCTTTTTCAATAGCCTCATCCTTATTTTCAATATTACTTTCTTTAATAGCTCTAACTGCTGAAAATAAATTCCACTCTACTAATATTGATAAATAATGTATTTTTTCTTCAACATCCATAAATACTTTTCTCCTTTATCTTAGTCCTGATTATCTTCTTCTGAATTTATAGTTTCGATACTAACAACTTTTCCTTCATTTGTTCTCATTAGAGTTACCCCCTGTGTTGCTCTACCTAAAATACTAATATCTTTTACCTTTAGCCTTATAATTGTTCCATTTTCAGTAATTAGCATCACATCTTCATTATCTGTAGAAACTCTAATTCCAACAATATTTCCGGTTTTTGGTGTTATTTTATATGTCATTACACCTTTTCCGCCTCTAGTTTGAACCCTATATTCATCTAGTTCTGTTCTTTTTCCAAATCCATTTTCTGTAATTGCAAGTAAAGTTGCATTTGTATTTCCTTCAACTATCGATTCCATACCAATAACAAAATCATCATCATCTAATCTAATTCCTATAACACCTTGTGCAGTTCTTCCCATTGGTCTTACATCTTTTTCACCAAATGTAATACACATACCTTTGCTTGTTACAAGCACTATATTATCTTGACCATCTGTTAAGCGTACATCAATTAATTCGTCATCATCTCTTAAAGTTATAGATAATAATCCTGTTTTTCTGCTTGAATCAAATTCTTTTAATGGTGTTTTCTTTATAAATCCTTTTTTAGTTCCCATTAAAAGGTATTTTCCATCTGCAAAATTAGAAATCGGAATAACTGCAGAAATTTTCTCACCAACATCTAATCTTAATAAATTAATAATAGCTGTTCCTTTTGCTGTTCGTCCTGCTTCCGGAACTTCATATCCTCTTAGATGATATAATTTTCCTTTATTACTAAAGAATAAAATTGTATCATGTGTAGATGCTGTAAAGATTTGTTTTACAAAATCATCTTCCCTTGTTGCTAATCCTGTAATTCCCTTTCCTCCACGTTTTTGGCTTTTATATGTATCTATAGGCATTCTTTTAATATATCCAAAATGTGTTAGAGTAATAACAGTTTGCTCATCTTTAATTAAATCTTCAATATTAATTTCGCCTTCATCAGCAACAATTTTGGTTTTTCTTTCATCACCATATTTTTGCTTAATTTCAAGTAATTCTTCTTTTATGACGTCAAAAACTAATCTCTCACTTGCTAATATTTCTCTTAAATGTTCAATTAATTTCATTAATTCATTATATTCTTCATCAATTTTTTCTCTTTGCAAACCAGATAATGTCTTTAGCCTCATATCCAAAATTGATTGTGCTTGAATATCTGATAAGTTAAATCTTTTCATCAATCTTTCTTTTGCATCATCATATGAATTACGGATAATTTCAATTACTTCATCGATATTATCTAAAGCAATTTTTAATCCTTCTAAAATATGTGCTCTAGCCAATGCCTTGTCTAACTCAAATTGTGTTCTACGAAGAATAACGGTTTTTCTATGGTCTATATAGCAATCTAAACATTGCCTTAATGTTAATACCTTTGGTTCACCATTTACTAATGCAAGCATAATAATTCCAAAAGTATCTTGTAATTGAGTATGTTTATATAATTGATTTAAAATAACTTGTCCATTTACATCTCTTTTTAACTCAACTACAATCCTTACTTTAGACTCTCTATCAGATTCATCTCTAATTTCAGAAATTCCTTCTATTTTTTTATCCTTTACTAAATTTGCAATATTTTCAATTAATTTAGATTTATTAACTTGATATGGCAAAGAGTTAATAATAATTCTTTGCTTATTATTGCTCATTTCTTCAATTTCGCACTCACCACGAACTGTAATTTTTCCTCTACCTGTTGTATATGCTTGTTTTATACCTTCTAAGCCTAAAATTATTCCTTCAGTAGGAAAATCTGGTCCTTTAACAATTTTCATCAAGTCTTCATCTGTTACATTATCTTCATCAATAATTTTTATAATTCCATCAATAACTTCTGTTAAATTATGAGGTGGAATATTTGTTGCCATACCTACAGCAATACCAGAAGAACCATTTATTAATAAAGCTGGTATTTTTGCTGGTAACACTGTTGGCTCTTGTAAACGGTCATCATAGTTTGGCATAAAATCAACTGTATTTTTTTCTATATCTGTAAGCATAGTTTCTGCAATTTTTGCCATCCTTGCTTCTGTGTACCTCATAGCAGCTGGTGGGTCACCATCTATAGAACCAAAATTTCCATGTCCATCAATTAATACATATCTTTGTGTAAAATCTTGTGCCAATCTAACCATCGCATCATATACAGAAGCATCACCATGTGGGTGGTATCTACCTAGCACAGAACCTACTGTGTTAGCACATTTCCTATAAGGTTTATCAGAAGTAATTCCATCTTCATACATAGAATATAAAATTCTTCTATGTACTGGTTTTAAACCATCTCTAACATCTGGAAGTGCTCTTGATACAATAAC
>CALXUZ010000046.1 GCA_944391825.1 uncultured Clostridia bacterium
GCACTTGCCCAAGAAATTGCATTTCCTTGAACATCAGTAATTGTAACAATTGTATTATTAAAACTAGAATGAATATGTGCCATACCTTTTTCTATGTTTTTTCTATCTCTTCTTCTAGTTACAGTTTTTTTCGTTACATTTTTTGTTGCCATTTTTATTTATTCCCTCCTTATTTATCAAGCCATTATTATTTTATTTATATTTTTAATACCTAAATTCGACTAGGCTTTTTTACTCTTGCTAACTAATTTTCTTGGACCTTTTCTTGTACGAGCATTAGTTTTTGTTCTTTGTCCTCTTACAGGTAGTCCTCTTCTATGTCTAAGTCCTCTATAGCATCCAATTTCAGTTAATCTTTTGATATTTAGTGCAACTTCTCTACGTAAGTCGCCTTCAACCTTATAGCCTTCCATTGCTTTTCTTATATCTTGCACTTGGTCATCTGTTAAATCTTTTACTCTAATATTTGGGTCAACTTTTGCCTTTGCAAGAATTTTTTGTGAACTTGATAGACCTATACCATAAATATATGTTAGTCCAATTTCTACTCTTTTTTCTCTAGGTAAATCTACTCCTGCTATACGAGCCATTATTTTTTACACCTCCATGTTTTATTTGTTTGTTGTTTTACAACATATTTGTCCTATTATTGGTGAAATGCATTGGCTTACCAGCCAATCAATAATATTTTTGGACATATATATAAACACAAATCCAAATAATATATTCATAAAAACCTAAAGGTTTTTATGAATTACAGCCGCTACTTAAGACTTGTGTTATAATCTAAATTTATCCTTGTCTTTGTTTATGTTTAGGGTTTTCGCATATTACACGAATAACACCTTTTCTTTTAATAACTTTACATTTTTCGCACATAGGCTTTACTGATGGTCTTACTTTCATTTTTTTCACCTCTTCTTATTTTGCTCTCCATGTAATACGACCCCTAGTTAAATCATATGGTGATAATTCAACTTTTACTTTGTCGCCCGGAAGAATTTTAATATAATTCATTCTTAATTTTCCAGAAATATGAGCTAAAATTTGATGTCCATTTTCTAATTCTACTTTGAAGGTAGTATTTGGTAATGCTTCTACCACTGTACCTTCTACTTCAATAACATCCTCTTTTGACATGTTTTCCTCCATTTTTGCAAATTAATGCACATTATCTTTAATAGTATACCTTATTTTTACAATAATGTCAATATCTCCGGCTCTTTTTCTGTGATTAATATAGTATTTTCATAATGAGCTGCTAATGATTCATCTTGTGTTACAATTGTCCAGCCATCATCTAATACACAAATGTCTGGTCTACCGGCTATAACCATTGGTTCTACAGCAAGAGTCATGCCAGGTTCTAATCTAATTCCCCTATTTAGTTTTCCATAGTTTGGAATTCCTGGGTCTTCATGCATTTCTTCTCCAATTCCATGTCCTTGAAATTCTTTTACAACACTAAATCCATTTTTGTAAACAAAATCACCTATAGCATGGGATATATCTCCTACACGATTTCCTTTTTTAGCATATTTTATTCCTTCAAAAAAAGCTCTTTTGGTTATATCTAGCAACTTCTGCTTTTCCGGTGTTGCTTTTCCCACAATATATGTTCTTGCCGCATCCCCATGAAAACCATTTTTGTATACTACTAAATCTACACTAACAACATCTCCATCTTTTATAATTCTTTTATGTGATGGAATTCCGTGTATGACTTCATCATTAATAGAAATACATAGAGTTCCTGGAAATGGCGGAACTCCTTTTTCACCACTAGGGTATCCTTTTTGTGCAGGAATTCCACCATGTTTTTTAATAATCTTTTCTGCAAAATTATCCAAATCCATAGTAGTAATTCCTGGCTTAATGTATTTTTCAATTTCTTGATACACAAGGCCTGTAAGTTTGCAAGCTTCTCTCATTTTTTCAATCTCTTTTTGTGATTTAATTGTTACCAATTTTATTACTTCCTTCTTCACTCACAACATTTCAAGATTATATCCACAGCTTGCTCAGAAGCATTATCCGCTGTTGGGTCTTCTGGCTCTATGGTTTTTAAGACACCTTTTTCTTTGTAGAATTCTATTAAATCTTTAGAATTTTTGTGATATACTTCTAAACGTTTTTTTATTGTTTCTTCATTGTCATCATTTCTAGTAATTAATTTTGAACCACATACATCACATATGCCTTCTACTTTTGGTGGCTTAAATTTTGTGTTGTAAATTGCTCCACATTCTTTATTTGAACATGTTGCTCTATTTAAAATTCTTTCTATTATTATTTGAGCTGGTATAACTAATTCTGGCACTATTGTTACTTTTTTGCCCTGCTCTTTTAGAATTTCATCCAATGCTTTTGCTTGAGCTTCGGTTCTTGGGAAACCATCCAAAATTACACCATTTTTAGCATCTTCCCATTTTAGTCTATCTCTTACAATGTCTATTGTTACCTCGTCTGGTACTAATCCTCCATTTGAAATATAGCTGTTTGCTAATTTTCCAAGTTCTGTTTCTTTTTTTATTTGTTCACGAAACATATCTCCAGTGGATATATGTGGAAGTCCAGTTTTCTTTGATAGAATTTTAGCTGCAGTTCCCTTTCCACTACCTGGAGCACCTAACATTACAATATACATAGACTTTCTCCCTTCACTATTTATCCAAAAAACCTTTGTAGTGTCTTGTAACTAATAAAGATTCTAGTTGTTGTACCATTTCTAATGCAACACCAACAACAATTAATATTGAAGTTCCACCAAATACCAAGTTACTTACATTTGGTATAAATCTTGTGAGCATTGGTAATATGGCAATAACTGCTAGGAAAAGTCCTCCAAACCATAATAATTTAGACATAACTGATGCTAAATAATCAGAAGTTGGCTTTCCTGCTCTAATACCTGGAATAAATCCTCCATTTTTCTTAATATTATTTGCTATTTCTGATGGATTAAATGTTGCATATGTATAGAAAAATGTAAATCCTACTATTAGCAATAAATATACAATTGCATTTACTATTGTATAACCCACTGGCACACTTGCAGATGAAGTAGCAAGTGAGAAGTTATATATAACTGACCAAAATCCAGTTTGAGTTGCAATATCAGGTACAAACATCTGGATAATCATAGCTGGAAATGTCATAAATGAAGATGCAAAGATTATTGGCATAACACCTGCCATTGCTAATTTCAATGGAATATGTGTGTTTTGCGCTCCAACCATCCTTCTTCCGACTACTTTTTTTGCATATTGCACAGGTATTCTTCTTTCAGCCTGTTGTACAAATATAACACCTACAATTAGGATTATAGCTCCAATAATAATTCCTAGGGAAATTAATAATCCAACTGTGTCAAAAGCTCCTGTACCTAAGATTAAGTTCCATATAGTTGTTACCATACTTGGTAAGCTTGAAACAATACCAACAAATATAATCATTGATATACCATTACCAATTCCTCTATTGGTAATTTCATCTCCAAGCCACATTAAAAGTGATGTTCCTGTCATTAAAGAAATAACAACTAAAAATCCTGTTAAAAATCCATCTCCAACAAATATTCCTGATGATTTATAAGATAAATACAATCCTATTCCTTCAACTAATGCAAGGAAAATTGTAAGAATTTTTGTATATTTATTAATTTTATTTTTGCCTTCTTCTCCGCCTTCCTTCATTAATTTTTCTAATGATGGAACAACAAAGCCCAATAATTGTATAACAATTGAAGCTGTAATATATGGAGTAATAGACATTGCAAATATTGAAAATCTAGAAAAAGCTCCACCTGATATAATATTAATTAATCCAGCCATCCCATTTGTGTTTTGCATTGCCTCACTTAATGCAAATGTATCAACTCCTGGAATAGTTATATAACAGCCTAATCTAAATAATACAATAAGTAGTAAAGTGTATAGTATTCTCTTTCTTACATCAGGTGTTTTAAATGCGTTTACTATTGTTTTAAACAACTAAATCACCTCAGCCTTTCCGCCTAAAGCTTCGATTTTTTCTTTTGCTGCTTTAGTAAATCTTGTGGCTTTTACATTTAGTTTCTTCTCTAATTTACCTGTTGCAATAATAACTATACCATCATTTGCTTTGCGTATAATACCGTCTTTGATTAAGCTTTCACTTGTAACATTTTCTTGGCTTGATTTATTAAGCATACTAAGTGTTACTTCTGTATAGTTTTTAGCAAATATATTAGTGAATCCTCTTTTTGGTAATCTTCTATATAATGGAGTTTGACCTCCTTCGAAACCTCTTCTTACTCCACCACCGCTTCTTGCTTTTTGTCCTTTATGTCCTCTACCAGAAGTTTTTCCAAGACCCGAACCAATTCCACGTCCAACTCTTGTTCTTGCTCTGTTTTTTTGCGCTGGCTTTAATTCGTCTAATTTCATTTTGACTACACCTCCTATTTCTAAACAATTTCTTCAACAGTTTTGCCTCTTTTTTTAGCAATTTGTTCTGCTGTTTTCATGCTTTTTAGTCCTTCAATAGTAGCATATACTACATTTCTTGGATTATTTGTTCCAATAACTTTTGTTCTTATATCTTTATATCCAGCAAGTTCTAGTACTGGTCTTACGCTACCACCAGCAATTACTCCAGAGCCTTCTGGGGCTGGTTTTAAAACAACACTAGCACTTCCAAATTTTCCTACATATTCGTGAGGAATTGTTGTTCCTACAACAGGAACTTCTATTAAATTCTTTTTAGCTTCCTCAATTGCTTTTCTTATAGCATCTGGAACTTCTGCAGCTTTACCATTTCCAACACCAATATGTCCATTTTCGTCACCAACAACGACTACAGCACTAAATCTAAAGTTTCTACCACCTTTTACAACTTTTGCTACTCTGTTGATTGCAACTACTTTTTCTTTTAATTCTGATGTATTTTCTGATTGCACTTTATTTTCCCTCCTTATTTTTATTTTCTATTGGGGAGACACTTCTTTTCCCTTGGTCTCTCATTTGAGACAAGATATGTCCCACACCTGGTTTAGAATTCAAGTCCGCCTTCTCTTGCAGCCTCTGCTAATTCTCTAACTACTCCATGATAAATATATCCGCCTCTGTCAAAAACAACTTCTTTGATGTTTTTTTCCAAAGCTCTTTTAGCAATTAGGCTACCAACTTCTTTAGCAGCTTCTTTATTAGAATGCTTTGTTTTTACTTCTTTATCTAAAGTAGAAGCTTGAACCAAAGTATTAGCTCTAACGTCATCAATTACTTGAACATAAATATTGTTGTTGCTTCTGTAAACACATAATCTTGGACGTTCTGCTGTTCCAGAGATTTTGTTACGTACTCTTATATGGCGTCTTTCTCTTTCAGCTTTTCTATTTACTTTCTTAATCATCTTTTTCTCCTTTCTACTAATGTAACAGCATTAGTAATTTTCTAGATATTATGTCCTTTATTTTAATTATTACAGTTTTTATAGACCTAATTAGATTAATTTGGAATTTAAAACGAGTATAACAAGGCAACCAAGCTAAAATTTTTGAGACTATACTAAAGGTATGTCGAAAAAATTTTAAGCGAAGGTTAACGCAGTTAGACGACGTTTAAAATTTCAAATTTTATTTTTTGCCGGCTTTACCCTCTTTACGCCTAATATGCTCCTCAGCATACTTAATACCTTTACCTCTATATACTTCTGGTGGTCTTTTTGATCTAACAACTGCCGCTGTTTGACCAACTAATTCTTTATCAATTCCTCTTACTATAATTGTATTTGGATTTGGTACATCAAAAGTAATTCCTTTTGGTGGGTCCATCTCAACTGAGTGTGAATATCCTAAATTCATTACTAGTTTATTTCCTCTTTTTTGTGCTCTATAACCAACACCATTAATTTCTAAGTCTCTTTTGAACTCATGAACAACACCTTCAATCATGTTGTTTATTAATGTTCTTGTTAATCCATGTAAGCTTCTATTTATAGCTTCATCATTTGGTCTTGTAACTGTAATTGTGTTATTCTCTACTTTTACTGTCATATTTTTGTGTAAATCTCTTTCTAATGTTCCCTTTGGTCCTTTTACAGTAATGTGATGTTCATTTAAAGTTACTTCTACACCTTCTGGTACTGTAATAGGTTTATTTCCTATTCTTGACATTTTTCTTTTCACCTCTTTATACAAATTTTTATTTTTTGATGTTTTTATTAGAATTTTTTCTCATCTCTCACATCTCATCTCTCAATTACCATACATAAGCTAAAACTTCTCCTCCAAGCCCTTCTTTTCTTGCATCTTTATCTGTTTTAATTCCCTTTGATGTAGAAATTAAAGCAATTCCTAATCCATTTAAAACTTGTGGTAATTCTTCTTTAGACGCATAAACTCTTAGACCTGGTTTACTAATTCTTCTTAAACCATCTATTACACGGTTACCTTTTTCATCATATTTTAATGTAATTCTAATTACACCTTGTGCATTATCGCTAATTTCTTCATAAGCAGAAATATAACCTTCTTTAAATAATATATCAGCTATTGCCTTCTTCATATTTGAACTTGGCACATCAACTGTTTTATGCTTTTGACTATTTGCATTTCTAATTCTAGTTAACATATCTGCAATTGGATCAGTTGTATTCAAATCAATTCCCTCCTTTTTTTCTAGATTATTAGATTTTTTCACTTTTAAATTTGCTTCAAAATTAGTAGGATACTAGACAAACAAATAAAAATTTCTGAAATTATACTTTTGTATATTGAAGAAATTTTTATGCAGTTTTGGCGACGTAGACTGCTGATTTTCAAGCAAATTTTTACCAACTTGCCTTCTTAACTCCCGGAATCTCTCCCTTATGAGCTAATTCTCTAAAGCAAATACGGCAAATTCCATATTTTCTAATATAAGCATGTGGTCTTCC
>CALXUZ010000047.1 GCA_944391825.1 uncultured Clostridia bacterium
TATTTAACGCTTAACTGTCAACAGATTTTCAAAATTTTTTACCTTTTCATTTTTTCTTGATTTTATTGACTTTCTACTTAGCAAATGTTATAAATAAAAATAAATAAAAGTAACAAGGAGTAAAGTAAATGGAAGTTATTTTAGCTTCAGGTTCACCTAGAAGAAAAGAATTATTGAGTTTGATTACTAAAAATTTTAAAATAATTATTAGTAATACAGACGAAAATTTCAAAGAAGGACTAACAATTGAAGAACAATCTAAAAGAATAGCTTATTTAAAATCAAAAGCTGTATTTGATAAAACAGAAGGAAATAGAATTGTAATAGGCTCTGATACCATGGTAATAAAAGATGGCAAGTTTTATGGTAAACCGAAAGATAAAAAAGAAGCGTTTCAAATGATTACAGAACTACAAAATAACGTACATGAAGTAATTACAAGTATTTGTATTTTGATAGAGAAAGATGGGAAAATAGAAAAGTATAATGATTATGATATTAGTAAAGTGCATATATCTGCTATGAGCTCTGAAGAAATAAAAAGATGGATTGATACTGGAAAAGCAATGGATAAAGCAGGTGCTTATGCAATACAAGAAGAATTTAGTAAATTTATAGAAAGAATAGATGGAAATTACGATTCTATTGTAGGATTACCAACACATAAAGTGTATCAAATTTTAAAGCCATATATCAACTAAATATATATGATAAATGTAGAAAATATATAATAATTAAAAGCAGGAGAGGTAAAAATTGGAGATACCGGTTAAGAAAAATGAAACTTATGTAGTAGATATTATAGATCAAGGATATGAAGGCGAAGGAATAAGTAAAATAGAAGGATATACAATTTTTGTTCCAAATGCAATAAAAGGTGAAAAATGCAAAATACTTATTGTTAAAGTTGCTTCATCACATGCGTTTGGAAAGTTAATTGAAATTATAAAGCCTTCAAAAGAGAGGGTAGATGTGGATTGCAGTACATATAAAAGGTGTGGAGGCTGTAATTTAAGGCATATGGATTATAAAGCTACTTTAAATTTAAAAACTCAAATAGTGCAAAATTTGGTAAATAAGACATTAAGTAATAAAATAATAGTCAAATCTACGATAGGTATGAAAAAACCATATAATTATAGAAATAAAGCACAGTATCCTATTGGCTATGATAAAAATTCAAATATTGTAACAGGAGTTTTTGCAAGCAGAACGCATGAAATTGTACCAATTAAAAACTGTAAAATTCAAGAGCCTGTTTCTGAAATTATTGCAAAATTAGTAATTAAATTTCTAAGTGAGAATTCTATTGCAGCATATGATGAAAATACTGGCAAGGGGCTATTTAGACATATTGTAATTAAAGTAGGAAAAAAGACAAAAGAAATTATGTGTATTTTTGTAATTAATGAAGAAAAATTTGAAAAAGAACGAGAGTTAGTAAAATACTTAATAGATAATTTTGAAAAAGAAAATACAGAATACACTATAAAAACTATTATAAAAAATATAAACAATAAAAACACAAATGTTATTTTAGGTAATTTAAATATTATATTATATGGTAATGGATATATCTATGATAAATTAGGAGAATATACTTTTAAAATTTCACCAATGTCATTTTATCAAACAAATCATATTCAAACAGAAATATTATATAATAAAGCCATTGAACTAGCCAAATTAAAGAATAATGATATTGTTTTAGATTTATATTGTGGAATAGGCACAATTGGGATATTTACTTCAAAGTTTGTAAAGCAAGTCTATGGAATTGAAGTTGTAAAGCAAGCAATAGAAGATGCAAAAGAAAATGCAAGATTAAATAAAGTAGAAAATATTGAATTTTTATGTGGCGATGTAGAAGAAAGTTTCGAAAAACTTTTAAAGGATAAAAATTTAAAGCCAAATGTTATTTTTGTAGACCCACCAAGGAGAGGGCTAGACAAAACTACTATTGAAAATATTTTAAGAGTTGAACCTGAAAAACTAATATATATTAGCTGCAACCCTGCAACAATGGTAAGAGACTTAAAGCTATTAGAAGAAAAATATAATATAAAAGAAATTCAACCAGTAGACATGTTTCCGTACACAAGCCATGTGGAGTGTGTGTCTGTTCTTAAACTAAAGAAAACTATTGAAAAATAAAGAAAAATGAGATGTTTCTTAATACTCAAAAAAACACCTAAAAAAGACTTAAAAATTGATAAAAATAAAAAAATTTTATAAAAATTATTTGAAATGTGGTTAGTAGGAAACATGTTTCCACACACATAAAATTTATATATTTATAAAGACATCAAAATTAAAAATTGGTGTCTTTTTTAATACAAAATTTAAGAAAGAGGTGTTTTAGAATGAATAACAAAAAAATAAATGAACCATTTAATTTACCAACATTAGATGACTTTTTTGAGAATACACACGGAAATTATATGGGAAGAATAGAAAAGATAGAATTAAATAAAATAAAGGAGTTTAAAAATCATCCATTTAAAGTTAAAGATGACGAGCAAATGGAAAAATTAGTAGAAAGTATAAAAGAAAATGGAGTATTAAATCCTATACTTGTTAGAGAAGTAGGAGATAAAACATTTGAAATAATATCAGGTCATAGAAGAAAACGAGCAGTAGAATTAGCTAATATGCAAGAAATACCCTGTATTGTAAGAAAGCTAACAGATGATGAAGCAATAGTTTTAATGGTAGATAGTAATTTACAAAGAGAAGAAATATTGCCAAGCGAGAAAGCATTTGCTTATAAAATGAAAATGGAAGCAATGAGAAGACAAGGGCAAAGAACAGATTTAACTTCTGCACCATTGGTGGAAAAGTTAGGAGCAAATGAAAAAATGAAAGAAGAAACAGGAGAAAGTAGAGAGCAAATAAGAAGATATATACGATTAACGAATTTAATACCAGAAATTTTGCAAATGGTTGATGATAAGAAAATAGCATTTAGACCAGCGGTAGAAATTTCATATCTAACAGAAGATGAGCAGAATGTTTTATTAGATGTAATGAAATATAATGAAAATACACCATCACTTGCACAAGCAATTTACTTGAAAAAGCAAAGTCAACAAAATACATTAACAGATGAAACAATAGAAGAAGTAATGGAACAAGAAAAGCCAAATCAAATTGAGAAGATAAAAATTAATAAGAACAGGTTTAGAAATATAATACCAAAAAATGTAATAACAGAACATGAGATAGAAGATTTTATTTTTATGTGTATACAGGAGCATAACAAGAAACAAAGGCAAAAAGAAGATATAAGTAGATAAAAAGTGTAGCTACATTTTTATAGAAATTCCCCTCCTTACAATCCTCCCCTTTATAACTAACTGAGATATATAATTACTAACTGAAAAGAGTATATATTATTTATAATATTAATATTATATAAAACTAAATAAATATAAAAATCATAAGTGCTTTTTGCCAAGTAAAAAATCAAATGTGTAAAATCATAAAAAATTATACCTTTTTAGTTTTGCGTAATCAAGCAAATAACGATAAAATCAAGAAAATTTAAAAAGGAAAGGAAGATGAAAAATGAAAATTAGTTACACAAAATTTTGTGATTACAATTTACCAAATTTAGTTGATTCAGCAAGAGTAAATCTTAATGAACTTGGAAAGTATGGAAGAATGCGATTAAGATATTTGAAACAGTATAACAAAGCAGAATATACAATTTTATGGATGTCTAATAGCCTAAGAGCACATCTAATGGATATAGACAAAACAGCAAATGAAAGATTTGAATTGTTAATGAAAAAGTTTGTAGTACAAGAAGATATAACTGAGGAATTGAAAGAGAGAAATCAGCTAGAATGGATTAAAAAAATGAATTCAGCAAAGAACAGAGTAGAAGAAATTATGTTTAAAGAATTAATTTTTGATTAGAAAAGAGGAAAAAAGTAATTATGGAAGATGAAAGATTTATACCATTTTATGAAGCATACAAAGATGATTTTTGTGATAGTATGGAAGATGTAAGAAAGTATCTAAAGAATAACAATGAAGAATATAGGAAAGTATATCAAAAATTGCATAATATTTTAGATAATAATTTTTATATTCAATTATTACTAGATGAACAAATATTAAAAAATGGACTATCAAAAGGAGAGTGTAAAGCTCTTTCACAAGTTATAAATTTGTATTATAAATTGCAAGATTTTGAAGAAAAAGAGATATACTTTAAAGGTGGAATGGATGCTTATTTTTATTTTAAGAAGTTAGGAATTTTAAGATAAAAACTTAATAAAAATGCTTGGGTTTTAGAAATGAAATTTGAGCATTTTTTATTGTTTTTCAATCAAAAGTTAATATACTACGAAAAAAATAGTTGTCCTAACAAGCAAGACAAATGTGGCTACATTTGTTATTATGGGATATATCCCATACCCTTTTGAAAAATTTAGGAAAATTCGTAGAAAAAAAGTGAAAATGTGTTATAATGAAAGAGTAAAGAGGTATATGATGGAAAAAAGTAAAATGAATATAATAGAAAAAGAAATAGAAGTTAAAGATTATTTAACAAAATCTAATTTGCCAGCAAGCGATTATGTTATAAATCCATATGTGGGTTGTCCTCATGGTTGTAAATATTGTTATGCAAGTTTTATGAAAAGATTTACAGGACACAAAGAAGAATGGGGAACTTTTATTGATATAAAAAAATGTGATAAGAAAATAAATACAAAAAAACTAGAAAATAAAACTGTTTTTTTATCTTCAGTAACTGACTGTTATAATAAATTTGAAGAAAAATATCAAATAACTAGAAATATACTAGAGCAGTTGATAAATGTTAATTGTAATTTAAATATATCAACAAAATCCAAATTAATATTAAGAGATTTGGATTTATTAAAACAAATGAATAATTTAATAGTATCGATATCTATCAATACATTAGATGAAAACTTTAAAAATGATATGGACAATGCTAGTTTGATAAAAGAAAGGTTAGAAACTTTAAAAGAACTACATTATAATGGAATATATACAGTATTATTTATGTCGCCAATATTTCCATATATAACAAATTTTAAAGAAATTATAGAAGCAAGTAAACAATATGTTAATGAATACTGGTTTGAAAATTTAAATTTAAGAGGAGATTACAAAACAAACATATTATTTTATATCCAAGAAAAATATCCTGAATTAATAGATAAATATAATAATATTTATATTAGGGGAAATAAACA
>CALXUZ010000048.1 GCA_944391825.1 uncultured Clostridia bacterium
AATACTATTGTTAATATTAGTAATGTAATAATTATTACATTAAATGCTATAAATAATATTCCTAATGTTCCTATTAAAGGAATTACTGTTAAAGCTGTCATAAACAAATCCCCCATATAAATTATTATTTTATTTTATTAAATCCAATATTTGTGATTTATCAATAACACCAATAGAACGATTAACTTCATTACCATCTTTTATAACAACTAATGTTGGTATTGACATAATTTGATAGTCAATTGATATATTTGGTGATTCATCTACATTTACTTTTACAACTTTAATATCACTTCTTTCTTGTGCTATTTCTGCAACTATTGGTGAAAGCATTTTACAAGGTCCACACCAATCAGCATAAAAATCTATTAACACTGGTATATCGCTTTTCAAGACTTCCTGCTCAAAATTTTCTTCATTAACTTCTAAAACGCTCATATCTACTTCCTCGTTTTCGTTTATAATATTTTCTGCTCCACTTTCGTCTTTCGATTCATGTATATATTCCTCACTTTTTCTATTAATTAATACGCTAGCTATTACCAAAATTATAATTAGTAATACTAAAATTAAAAACCATATTATTTTTTTCTTCATTCATTTTCTCCTTAAAAAAATATTATATATATTCCCATAATTATTAAAATTATGCCTGATATTTTTTTTATAATATCATAATGTTGTTTTATTATATTAAATAATTCTTTTAACTTTTCGAGCAACACTGCAGATATTATAAAAGGAATTCCCAATCCAATAGAATATAAAATCATTAAAACTATTCCCTTTAGAATATCTTGATTTTTTGCTACCAATAACAAAGCCGAACTTAAAAAAGTGCCGATACATGGTGTCCAACTAATTGAAAATAACATCCCAAATATTATTGCCTTAAAAAAATTTAAATCTTTTGCATTTTTATTAGCTATTTTTGTTTTATTCAAAAATTTAATATTTATTATTTCCATATAATTCAAACCAAGTAATATAATAATAATACCAAATAAAATTTTAAAATATTTAATATTACTACTAATTACACCTCCAAACCTGCTTGCTAATATTGCTAAAAGCAAAAAGATTGTAGTAAATCCTAATACAAATCCAGTCGCATTAATTACAGCCTTTGATGTTCTTTTATTATCTTCACCTAAAAAATATGAAATATAAATAGGTAACATTGGTAAAATACATGGTGAAATAAAACTTGCAATTCCTTCCAAAAAAGTAAATAAATAATCCATTTCAAATTCTCCTTATCTCTATCCACCCCTAGGCAAATCTATTTTAGTAGATTTTACTTTATCATTTTTGTCAAAAAATATAAAAAAGTCGTAAAATTCTCTTTCGCCTAAGAATAGGTAATTAGTTAATGTACCTGCATCATATACATACATGCTATCTGTAGAACTTTCCATTGGTTCGCCTAATAATGCAATAACTTCTTCTTTTGATAATCCTATTAATTCTTTACTATCATTAATTTCTTGCATTTCTGTATAAATCTTATCCGGTTTTTCACTTAAATATAACATAACTGAATATCCCAGATATCTAAATATAAAGACACATAAGATAACAATAATTGTATATATAAAAAATTTAAATATTTTATTTTTTCCCATTAGTCTTTTCCTTATTAAGTATATTATTATAATGGATGCTACAATTCCTATTATATATGGCATAAATAATGTTCCAAAAATCCATACATATAACATAATATTTAGTAATAACATATAAATTTTCCTCATTTTTAAAATCTGATATAAATTATATATTAAAAAACAGATAATTGCAAATTATCTGTTTTTACAAATTTTATACAAACTATTATTCATTAACCTCTAATTTTTTTAATAATTGAGTTATAATTTCTTTATTATTTTCATCTTTTTCTAATAAATTATTTAATAGTTTATTAGTGTTCCTACTTTGTGGTAGCATATAGCCTGCTTCCCTCATTATATCTTCTACCATAACCTTGTTAGAATGTATCAATGTTTTAAAAAAATGTTTTTCAACATCATCTGTAGAGTTTTCAGTTAAATACTCTAAAGTCTTTATTTCATCTATTTTAATATTTGCTACTTTAAATAATGTGTTTATAACTTCTTTTGCCTTTTTTTGTTGTGGTGGCATTTTATTTGGAATCATAGTAATTGCATGAGATGGGCAAGCTTTACTACATGCTCCACATCCAATGCATTTTTCAAAATCAATTTGTCCATTTTCTGTATCAGCTGCTCCTACAGGGCAAACGAATAAACATAAGCAGTCCTTTGTACATAAATCTAAATTTCTATATGCATGTTGATTATTTTCCATACTATTTTACCTCCAACATCTTAAAATTTGGTACTTTACATATTGGGCATACTTTTGGCGGAGTATCGCCTACAAATACAAATCCACATATATCACAAACCCATATTTTAGTATTTTTAATATATTCAATTCCTTTTTTCTGATAATTTTCGATGATTATTTTCATTATTGTAGAACTTTTTGTTGCCCAGGTAATAATTCTTTTTGCTCCCCTGTCTTGAAATTTACCTGCTGTTTCCATTGCTTTATTAAGATTATCAATATCTTCTGTTATTTTATTTGAAACATCTTGCAATGTTCCTTTCTTTCCTTTTTCTTTATCCTCATAATATTTAGCCAATTCATAAAAAAGCTTTTGCTCATCTTTCATATATTGCTTTTCACATCCTCGTGCTAAATTGGAACATATTAATGAAATTTCATAATTTGTAAGTTGTCTTAAATCGTCTTCTTCAGATGTATTATTTAATCTTTCAAGCACTTTTTGTGCATAAGAACACTCAGCAATAAGATTTTTATTATATTTTTTTGCATTTTCAATAATAGAATCGACAAGTTCTCTAGCTATGCCCTGCCCCCTATAGTTATTATCAACTACAGTATGTATTATATTCCAAGTGTTTTCATCTTCTATAAATTCGCATACGCCTATTTCTAATTTATCATCATATGCTAGAACTTTATTTTGTTCAATTTTAAATTCAATTTTTACCATATTAGAACTCCTTTTTTATTTTTCTTCAAAAATAATATCATAAAAGTAGATGATTAGCAAGTAATCATCTACTTTCATACTACATTTTTCATAATTTTAAAAGTTTATGCTAAAAGAAACTCCCTATTTTAAGAACTTTCTTTGACATAATCAATTTTTTTATTAAATGTATTTTACTTTTTTAACTAACTTTTATTTTTCATTATTATGTTTATAGCTACTACACATAGATTCATCTGGTTGTTTAGTTTCACAACCTATAATTGGCGTTATAATGATTTGTTCCAATTTGCATTGTTGATATCCTTTATCATTATATTTACAACTAGTAACTGTACAATTAATTTTTTGATTTTTTTCCATAATAAAAATAGCCTCCTTTAAGATTTTTAATATTAGTATGGCTATTTTTATTTATTTTATTTTATTTAAATAAAATTTTTTAATCTTTTATTTTTTTGATTCACAATCTTTTTGCTCTATTTTTTCACATTCTTTCATATTTTGAAATGCTAAATACCAACTCATACCGTTTTGATTTTTTTTAATTTCATTTTTTCTTGTTTCTAATCCTTCAAAAGTTTGTGGCGGAGGTAAAATTCCAGGCTCACAAGGTATCCAATTAGCGGGTGTTGAAAGTTTGTTTCTATCTGCCGCCTGAAGTGCGGTTAGCACTCTTAAGATTTCTGGAATACATCTTCCAACATTCATTGGATACACTAAAATAAGTCTTACAACTCCATTGTCATCTATAATAAACACATTTCTTACTGTTTCTGTTGTACTTACATCATTAGAAATCATACCGTATTTTCTAGCTATACTTCCATTGCTATCGGCTATTATAGGAAAAGGAACTCTAATACCGGTTTTACAATAAATATCATAAAGCCAAGCCAAGTGCGAGGCGTTGCTATCAACACTTAGACCAATTAGGCATGTATTAAGCTTTTTAAAGTACGAATTTGCTCTGGCAAAAGCAATAATTTCTGTAGTGCATACGGGGGTGAAATCTCTAAATGTGGGGATAGTTATGTCAATTTTTCAATATCCACTTTCAAATCAAATTTTACGGTTTTGTCACTATAAATCCATATAGTATCAATTATATTTTCTAAAACATATCTACTAGGAATTTCTGATGATATAATGTCTTCAAAATATTCCATAGCAGTTTTCAGTTTTTTTATTTTTTCTTTTGAAATATCTAGTTCTGACTTATTTAGAATTTCTTGCAATTTTTCTATTTTATCTGTCTTTTCTAGTTCTAATTCTTTATATGATTTTTCTATCATCTGTTTTTGATACTCATTCGTATTACTTGTTAAATCTTTTATTTTCTGATTTAATAATACTTTATATTCTGCTTTTAGTGTTTCAATTTCAAACTTAATTTTTTCTTTATTGGTTTGTTCTTTATTAGTTTTAACCTCAATTTCTATTTTATTTATTTCTTCTTGATATTTTTGTTTAGTAAATTTTAGAAATTCTCTTAAATGAATGACTATATCACTTTCTTTTATTTCGTGACATTTACATCTTGCTTTTCCATAAGTCCTATATTGTGAGCATTCATATCCTTTCTGCTTTTGTTTTCTATTAATTGTAATTCCACTTACTCCAAAACCACAATCCCCACATCTAATTAACCCTGAAAAAGCATAATTTCTTTTTCTTGTTCCAGCAGTAGTCTTTGATTTTGCTTTTCTTTTTCGTATATTTTGTGCCAGTTCAAAAGTCTCTTTTGAAATAATTGCTTCATGATGATTTTCAAATACAAAATGTTCTTCTTCAGGAAGTTTTATTGCCCTACCTCTTATAGAAATTGTCTTCTTTTTGTGAGTTCTTAAATTTCCTGTATATACATCATTATTTAAGATATTACTTATCATGTATGTCGACCATAGTTCTTGTACTGGATGTTTATATATTCTCCCTCTTTCTAAATGTTTTTGCCTGTAATATACTGATGGTGTTGGATAATTATATTTACTATTTAAAATGTCGCAAATTTTCTTTCTACCTAGTCCTTCTTCAACATATAATTTGTATATTAGTTCTATAACTGGTCTAATTTCTTCATCTACATATAGTCTTGTAACATCTTCTTTATCTTTTACATAGCCATAATAATTCCCCATTACTAATCT
>CALXUZ010000049.1 GCA_944391825.1 uncultured Clostridia bacterium
GAATTAGTTGAAATGGAAGTTAGAGACCTATTAACAGAATATGGTTTCCCAGGAGACGAAATTCCAGTTATAAAAGGTTCATCATTAAAAGTTCTTGAAAGTACATCTACAGATCCTAATGATCCTGTATATGCACCAATTAAAGAATTAATGGATGCAGTTGATAGCTATATTCCAACACCAGAAAGACCAACAGACCAACCATTCTTAATGCCAATTGAAGATGTTATGACAATCAGTGGTAGAGGTACAGTTGTTACTGGTAGAGTTGAAAGAGGAGTTGTTAAACTACAAGATGAAGTTGAAATTGTAGGTTTAGCAAAAGAAGCTAAGAAAACAGTTGTTACAGGTGTTGAAATGTTTAGAAAAACATTAGACCAAGCTGAAGCTGGTGACAACATTGGTGTTCTATTAAGAGGAACACAAAGAGATGAAGTTGAACGTGGTCAAGTATTAGCAAAACCAGGAACAATTCATCCACATACAAAATTCAAAGCACAAGTATATGTTCTAACAAAAGAAGAAGGTGGACGTCATACCCCATTCTTCAATGGATATAGACCACAATTCTATTTTAGAACAACAGATGTTACAGGTGTTATTGAATTACCTGCAGACACAGAAATGGTTATGCCAGGAGATAACGTAGATATGGTTATTGAACTTATTACTCCAATTGCTATCGAAAACGGATTAAGATTCGCTATTCGTGAAGGTGGACGTACAGTAGGTTCTGGTGTTGTATCAGAAGTTATTGAATAGAAATACAGTAATAGCAAGGGCTACAGAAATTGTAGCACCTTGCTATTTTTGTTTTTCCCACTTTGTTTTAATAAGGCATCAATTTAATTTTAATAGTCTATTTAAAATTTGGTAAGATTACTTACCAAATTTTTTGTAGAATAATTGACATTTTTGCTATTTAATTATATACTAGTGCATGAACAAAAGAGAAGGAATAACCCAAAATACATAAATAAAAAGGAGCGATTCTTTCTATGAAAAATATTACAAAAATACTATTTACTGCAATAATATCAATAGCTATTTTACTTGCAATTTCAGTGGTTTCAAGTGCTGCAACTGTAAAAATAACAGCAGATTTTATTAATGTAAGAAAAGAGGCTTCTACTAGTAGCGATGTAATTGCTACATTATCAAAAGATGTAGAATGCGAATACCTTGGAGAAGAAGGCGAATGGTATAAAGTAAAATACCAAAGATATACAGGATATGTTAGTAAAGAATATTCAGAATTAATAGGGGAGAAACCAGAAATTCCTGAAGAAACTGAGGAAGCTAATAATACTGAGGAAATAAACAATACAGAAACTTCAGATAATACGGCATCTCAAAATACACAGGTTAGTAATGAAAGTCAGGAAAATAATTCAGCTACAAATACTGAAGGAGAAAATGATATAAATCAAGAAGAAAATACTGACAGCCAAGGAGAAACAAATATTTCTGAGGAAACTGCAGAGTTACAATATAAAGAATTTAATAAAAATACCAATATTAGAATTTTACCACTAATTTATTCAAGTAATATTGGACAAGCTAAAAAAGGTGAAGAAGTTTTAATTTTAACAGAAACAACAGGTTGGTCATATATCCAAACTGATGAAATTAGTGGCTGGGTTAGAACAGATACTTTAGGAGAAGATAGCAAACAGGATACAACTCAAACTGAAACAAAAGAAAAAGAACCAACTAGCGAAAATACTGAAAGAACAGGATATATTAGTGAAAATAATGTTAATATGAGAAGTGGTGCTGGTACTTCATATTCAGTTATTAGAGTATTAAAATTAAATACAGAAGTAACAGTTATCTCTGAAAAAGATAATTGGGCTGAAATTGAAATTGGAAATACCAAAGGTTATGTTTCGAAAGACTATGTTTCAGAGAGTAAAACAGTAACTTCAAGAAGCTTGTCAGAGCCAAGAACTGATAAAGATGAAAACAAAGAAACAGAAAATAAAACAGAAACTGCTGAAAAAGTAGCTACAAAACAAGAAAACACTTCTAAAGAAGATAGTACAACAACAGCAAACAAAGTATCACAAACTACAACAAAAAAACCAGAAACAAGTAATGAGGATACTGTAAAAGGTACAGATATTGTAGCATATGCAAAAGAATACTTAGGGCATAAATATGTATGGGGCGGTGATGGCTCAAATGGCACATTTGACTGCTCAGGTTTTACAATGTATGTTTATAAACATTTTGGTGTAAATCTTCCACATTATACAGTATCACAATATAACAGCAGTAAAGGCAAAAAGATTACAAAGCAAAAAGACTTAAAAATGGGAGATATAGTATTTTTAACAGATTATGAAACTGGCGCAAAATATGGACATTGTGGAATTTACATTAGTGATGGAGATTTTATACATGCAGATAGTAGTGTTGGGTATGTAAATATTTCAAATTTAAATGATATTTACAAAAATAGATTTTGTGGAGCACTTAGAGTTTTTTAAATTAAATATGGGGGCAATTGAAAGGATTTAGGTATGAGACCATTTTGCATTGCCACCATTGGAGCAATTTTAGGAATTATTATAGGACTATACTTAAATAGTATAGTTCTTTTTGTTCTGCTTGCTCTAGGATTAATAGTTGTTTTATTTAAGCAATCTTTAAAAAAATTTATTATCATATTTTTAATTTTTTCTTGCACTTTTACAATATATACTAAATATTTAGAAAATAACTATAGTAAAATAAATAGTAAATACGCAGAAAAACAGACATACTTTGAAGCAATTGTAATATCTGATAAACAGGCAAAAGAATATAAAGATGTATATGAAGTGCAAATTTTAAAACCAGAAAAATTTAAAATCATATTAAATATAAAACATAGTGGTGAACCAATTTTATTAGAGTATGGAGACAAAATAAAATTTTTTGCAAGCTATGAAGTGCCATCTACTTCTAGAAACTATGGTGGGTTTAGTTATATGCAATATTTAAAAACAAAGAGTATAGCAGGAACAGTAAGTATAAAACCATATCAAGTAGAACTAATAGAAAAAAATGAGATATTTGTAGTTAATAAAATAATACATGAAATAAAAACTAATGCAATATCTAAAATAAAAGAAATTCTGCCAGAAAATTCTGCAAATTTGTGCACTGGAATAGCCCTTGGAGAGATTTCAGATTTATCAGAAGAAATAAAAGAAGATTTTACAAAAAGCAATTTACTACATATGCTTGCAATTTCTGGTGCTAATATTTCATATATGTTAGGTGGAATAATTTTATTAATAGAAAGATTAAAAATTCACAAAAGGTGGAGTAAAGTTTTTTTAATTATATTCTTGATATTTTTTATGGGATTAGTAGGGTTTAGCTCATCTGTCGCAAGGGCATGCATTATGGTAATATTGCAATTATTGGCAGGAATTTTATTTAAAAAATCGGATATATACCAAAATTTAGCAATAAGTAGCTTAATTATTTTAACAATAAATCCATATTTGTTATTAGATATTGGTTTTCAATTATCTTTTGGTGGAACCATAGGGATTATACTATTTTCTAAAAAATTGCTTAATAAAGTTAAATTAGAAACTCCGATGATAAAAAAAGTAATTTTTTCAATTAAGGAAATTTGCATGGTAACATTATCTGCGAATTTACTTATAATTCCAATTATGATGCTACATTTTAATACTGTTTCACTTACATTTTTAATTTCAAATATAATCGCCTCACAAATAGTAGAAATAAGCCTTATGATGAGTATAATTTTAATTATAGCTGTATTTATATTTAAGCCGATAGCAATATTAATATCAATTTTCCTAAACCCACTTTTACAACTTATATTAATTTTAGCAAAATTTTTTGGAAACTTACCTTTTTCACAAATACTAGTACCAACGCCAAAGATATGGCAAATTATTTTATATTACCTGCTTTTATACCTAATATTTTTTAAAGCTCCTAATATATTAAAACAATTTAATATTACAAAATATAAAAAAAATATTTTTTCAATACTTATTTTCCTAATAATCTTACCATATATCTTAAAAATTTTCCCGGATAACAAATTAACAATTAATTTTATAGATGTGGGGCAAGGAGATAGCATGTTAATACAAACTCCATCTAAAAAGAAGATACTAATAGATGGTGGCGGAAGTGAATTTGGAACTTTTGATGTAGGCGAAAAGACCTTACTTCCATATTTATTAGATAGAGAAATTATGAAAATTGATTATTTGATTTTTTCACATTTTGATAGTGACCATTGTAAACGGGCTTTTTACTATTATGCAAAACTTAAAAGTGGGGGTAGTAGTTATAGGTAGGCAAGGTGAGAAAAGTGAGAATTACAAAGAATTTTTGGAGCTTGCTAAAAGTAGAAAAATAAAAGTAATAAAAGTAAAAGCAGGGGATAAAATCCAAATCGATGAAAATACTTTAATTTCTATTTTATTTCCAACAGAAAATTTAATTACTGAGAACATATTAAATAATAATTCATTAGTTGCAAAGTTTACGTATGCAATAGATGGAACAAAAGAATTTAGCATGCTTTTAACAGGTGACATTGAAAAAATTGCAGAAGACGAAATTGTAAGCATGTATAAAAATACAAATGCATTACAGGCAAATATATTAAAAATTGCACAC
>CALXUZ010000050.1 GCA_944391825.1 uncultured Clostridia bacterium
TTTGCATCTTTTATTATTAATTTATTTATAGTTTTTTATTCTATTTATTCATTTTTTGAAATGAATATTTGTCACGCATTACAAGGTTCTAAATTAAAAATCAAAAAAATCTCTTAAGGAGGCTTATATTGAAATTCATAACATATTTATTACAATTAGTGTTTTGTCTATTACTTTCACTATTATTAGTTATTCCCGTTTTTTTATTGTTTAACCCTATTTTTACCGCAACAAGCTTAGTTATCCCATATGCATTTTATCCTTTTGATATATGTATAACAGCACCAATAGCCTGGCAATATATTAAGCTTGCATACTGTTTTTCTTGTTTTTATGTATGCTTCATTATTTCTAATTCTATTTTTAATAAGATTTTTAAGAAAAATTTGGTTTTACATAAGCCTAAATCTAAACAAAAAATAAATTCCTCCGAAATTTGTTTGTACTTGGGTAAAAACGAATTAGATGAAGCTATATATCTTCCAGAAAGAAGTTTGTTTCAAAATGTTTTAGTTACTGGAACTATTGGTGCTGGAAAAACTAGTTCTTGTATGTATCCATTTGTTAAGCAACTAATTGAATATGAATGTGGAAATGATAATAAAAAATTAGGAATGTTAATTTTAGATGTTAAAGGTAATTTTTATAAGCAGGTAGAAATCTATGCTGAGCAATTTGGCAGAATAGATGATTTGTATGTTATTGAACTTGGTGGAAAAGTTAAATATAATCCTTTGGATAAGCCTAATTTGAAGCCTTCTGTTTTGGCTAATCGCTTAAAGACTATTTTAACATTATTTTCTCCTAACAATTCTGAATCATATTGGCTTGATAAAGCTGAAGAGGTCTTGGCTGAATGTATTAAGCTTTGCAGACTATATAATAATGGATATGTAACTTTTACTGAAATTCATAAATTAGTTAATTCTCCCAATTACTATAATGAAAAAGTAACAGTACTTAGGAAATTATTTAAGTCTCGGAAGTCTTACTAAACTTCAAATTTATGACCTTCATTCTGCACTTACTTTTTTCGAAAATGAGTATAAAACTTTAGATTCTCGTGTTTTATCTATATTAAAATCCGAAATTACTAGAATGACAAATATTTTTATATCTGATTATGATGTTTCAAATACTTTTTGCCCTGAAAGAGACAATACAAATTTTATAGGCTTTAAAGATGTAATCAAGCAAGGTAAAATTGTTGTTTTGAATATGAATATTGCTGTATTTAAAAATCTTTCCAAATTACTTGCAGCTTATCTTAAATTAGATTTTCAATCTGAGGTTTTATCTCGGACTTACAAGTGGTAATATACGACCTAGTGCATTTGTATGTGATGAATTTCATGAATATGTTACAGCAACTGATAGTGATTTTTTTGCACAAAGTAGAGAAGCTAAATGTATAAATATTGTAGCAACTCAAAGTTATACTTCCCTTTTAAATACATTAAAAGATCAATATGCTACAAAAGCTATTATACAAAATTTAATAAATAAACTTTGGTTTAGAACAGATGATATTTTTACAATAGAAGATGCGCAAAAACAAATTGGTAAAGAAGATAAAACAAAAATTTCTAAAAGTATTTCTGAAAATGCACAGGAAACTAATTATAACTATATTACTAATTCACTTAATTCAAAAAATTCTAGTGTTTCAGAAAGTATTAGTACATATGTTAGTTCAGATTTTATTTATGATACTAATTTCTTTACCAGAGAGTTGGAAACGTTTTCTTGCCTTTCTTTCATTTCCGATGGCAATAAAATTTTACCTCCGCAAAAAGTAAAAATGCTTCCTTACTTTTTAGAGGAAAATGTTAAAAAGAAAGGCAAAAATTATAAAATAATTTGATAGGAGTGATTTTTTTGAAAAAAGTTTATTATATAATTTATACTTTATTTTTAGCTTTTATTCTTTTAAATTGTTTTTGTAATTTTAGTTTTGGTGCATATCCAAAACTGGTAACAACAATAACTAGTGCATTTGAAACTGTTGAAACATGGCTTTTACGAATAGCAACTCCTGCAGCTGCTGTTGCTGTTGGCTCTGGAGTTTTTATGAAGAAATTCAGTTTTGGAGATGAGGAGAGAATTAGAACTGGAAAAAGAATTATTAGAGGAAGTTTATTTTCTTATGGGTTTATTCTTTGTATTGACCTAATTTTATCCGCAATTCAATTATTGGTTGGTGAAAATGAATAGAGGTGATTTAAATTAATGAGCTAAATATTACTAATCTGCTAGTATATGCAATAAATAATATGTTATCTAATTTATTATCTTCTATAAATGATAATGTTTATGAGTTTTTAGATAAATTGGTATTTATAACTCCTGATATTACAAAAAGTTTATCTCCTATTATTGGTACTAATAATCATTTTGGTATTACTCTAATTTGTAATTCACTTGTATATGGTTTCCTCCTTTATTATGGGCTTTCATACCTTATTTCACATCTTACATTTTCACAAATTGAAACTCCCCTCCAATTTATTTTTAAATTATTACTATGTACACTTGCATTAAATGCTAGTGAATTTATATGTTCAGGATTAATTTCTATTTTTTCTCATGCCTCTAACATTGTATGTGAACTTGGAAATTACATGTTTGGATTTGATGTTTCATTCTCTGGTTTGATACAAGATATTATACCAAAAGATTATTTCTTATCTAATTCTTTTAGTTTATTTAGTTTTGATGGACTTGTTAATACTTCTATTTCTTTTGGGTTTTTAAGTCTCTCCATTTCATATGTTATACGTTATATAATATTAAAAGTTTTAATTATTATTGCACCTTTTGCTATTCTTTCTTTATCTAGCAATAAAAGTAGTTGGTTTTTTAAAGCTTGGTTTAAAAATTTTATTGCTCTATTGTTTTTGCAAGTTTTTATTGCCATTATTCTACTTGTTTGTTTTATAATTGATGATAAAGATAGATTTTTACCTTCTCAAATAATGTATATTGGTATGATTTATTCTTTATTCAAAGCAAATTCCTTTGTTAGAGAATTCATTGGTGGTTTTTCTACTGATACAAATTTTAGCTTTTCTAATATTTCTTCAATTTTTAAAGGAGGTGCTTCAAAATGAAATTTATAATTCCACAAAATTATGTTTTTAAAAATAAATTGTTTGGATTCATGGATTATTCAACCGCTATTTTAAATGTTATTTGGGCAATTTTAGTTTTAATAATTATAAATATATTTCCTCTTTCTTTAAATTTTAAAATTGGTTCATTCATAATTTTGTATTTTCCGCTTCTGCTTTTTAGCTTTTTTGGGTTTAATAATGAAAATATCCTTTATGTTTTATCTTATGTTTTTAAATTTATTAAAAATAGTACTGTTTATTTTTACAGTAAGGATTGACAAACTGGCTTTTTAAATATACAATTATACTAAGATTTTTATATTTAAAAGGAGTATTTATATGTGGGGAGATATCGCAGTTGCTTTTCTTCTAGCTTTTATTACAGCTTATGTTATTACACCTCATACAATAAGATTTGCAAGAAAAGTTAAAGCAGTTGACATTCCAAAAGAATCTAGAAAAATTCATAAAAGACCAATGCCCAGACTTGGTGGATTAGCAGTAATTGCAGGATTTGCAGTTTCAGTTATTTATTTACTAGTTGTAATGAGTATTGAAGGCACTATTGATTTATTTGGTCCAGATCAATATTATATTAAATTATCTGGATTTTTCCTAGGTATAGTAATTCTTGGTCTGTTCTGTTTTTGGGATGATGTAAAGAATATAAATCCTTTTATTAAATTAATAGGTCAAATTCTAGCAGCTGTAACTGTAACTTTATGTGGAATTCAAATTAATAAAGTTTCTATTCCTTTTTTTGATACAATATTTCCTGAACAAATTGTATCAATAGTAATCACTGTAATTTGGATTGTTGGTATAACTAA
>CALXUZ010000051.1 GCA_944391825.1 uncultured Clostridia bacterium
ACTAGAAAAAAAGAAAGAATTATATATAAACCTATGTTTTATCCAGACCAATGTATTCATTGGGCATTAATGCAACAAATTGAACCATTATTAAAGAAAGGTATGTATGAATTTTGTTGTGCATCAGTTAGAGACAGAGGAATTCATTATGCAGCAAAACATATAAAAAAAATACTAGTTAGAGATAGGAAAAACACAAAATATTGTTTAAAACTTGATGTAAAAAAATTTTATCCTAGTATTGATAAAGAAATATTAAAAAGAAAATTCATGAGAATCATTAAAGATAGAGATGTATTAGATTTATTAGATTTGATAGTAGATAGTTCAATAACCGGTGTTCCTATACGGTAATTATACATCACAATGGTTTGCTAATTATTACTTACAAAATTTAGATCATTTTATAAAAGAAAAATTGAAAGCACCATATTATATTAGATATATGGATGACATGCTTGTTTTTCATAGAAATAAAAAAGAATTAAGAAAAATAAAAATTCAAATAGAAGAATTTTTAAAATCAGAGCATTTAAAGTTAAAAGAAAATTGGCAACTATTTAAAGTTGATAGCAGACCAATAGATTTTATTCGGTTATAGATTTTATAGAGGACATACAACATTACGAAAAACTAATTTTTTAAGAATAAAACGAAGAATAAAAAAGGTATATAAAAAAGGAAATATAAATTATGCAGATGCTACAGCAATATTAAGCTATTATGGTTGGATAAAACATTGTGATTCTAATAAATTTAATGAAAAGTATATTAGACCATATATTAGTCTAAAAAAATGTAAAGGAGTGGTTAGAAATGAAACAAAGAACTTACAGCGATATAAAGCCAGAAAAAAACTTCAGTATAGAAAACGTTGAGAACGGAAAATGTACCGTTCTTTTTTTTGACAATATTCAAGAGGAAAAAGAAAGTCAAGAAGTAGAAAATGAAAATACTTCAAATAAAATTATATATAGCTATGATACTTATAGCATAGAGATTCCTTATAGAGAAAATCTAGCAGAAACAATAGAAAAAGATATAAATAATTGGCTAAATTCTGTTAAAGAAAAAGATTATAATGAAGTAGCTACAAAGGTTAGAGAAATCAGAAATCAATTATTAGCAGAAACAGATAAAGAAATGTGTTTTGATAGATTAGGCATTGAAATTCCAGAAAAAATTACTGCTACTAATTTGTTATCAGTAGTAACAAGCGTATTTGAAGGAATTGCAAAAATATTAAATAATAATGTAACAAAATATAGACAAGAGTTAAGGGATTTACCAGATCAGGAGGGATTTCCATACAATGTTGTATGGCCAACTAAAGACAAAGAGGAGGAATAATATTAATGGAAAGTATAACTACCACAATAATAAGTGTAACGGCATTGATAGCAGCGCTTGGAACATTTATTGCTACAGTCATAAAAGCTAAAAAAGAAATAGAAAATACTCTTCCACGAAAAATTCAAAAGCAATGTTCTATTGATCTGGAAATTACAAATAAAATGGAAGATTTAAAAGAATTTGTTCAAGCTGATCGTGTGCAAATTTATGATTTCCATAATCGGTCGGACATTATGCTAATGGAAGAAGTGCACTGAAGACAAGCTGTACTTTTGAAGTGGTAAGAGCCGGAATAAAAAGTCATCAAAAAGAACTTCAAGCAGTTCCATTAAGTTGTATTCCTAGTTTCATAAGAACTTTATTAAATGAAAAACAAATAAAGGTAAGTAATTTAGAAGATATAAAAATGTCTATGCCAGCAACTTATGGATTAAAGAAAGGACAAGAAATAGGTTCTTTTTTTGATATTATTTTAAATAATAAAAATGGCGAACCAATAGGATTTTTAGCATTACAATTTTCAAAAACAGATTGTGTAAATTTTTCTAATGATGAAATGAACCAAATTTTAAAACTAAAGTTTTTTATTGAGGAAAACCTAGAAAAAATGGTTAGTAAAAAATAAGATGGAAAGGAGGGATATATTATGACAGTACAATTTTTAGTATGGGCTATAACTGCAATTTTTACATATGTTGCAGGTTTAGTATCAAAGCATTTTGGATGGAATTATGATTTACCAATTACCATTCAAAATATCATCATAATAGCAATAGCATCTATAATTGGATGCTTAATACACATTGAGAATCTTGATGTCAATGGTGTAATAACAGCAGTTATTACTGCCGTTGGTGGAGTAGGAACAGCTGTTGTAGCTTATGATGCAAAAAACAAATAGTTTAATACAAGAAAGTAATTCTTGTGTTTATAAAAAACTGGAAGAAAAATCAAAAATCTTCCAGTTTTAATTTTATTATAAGGAGGTTTTCTTATGGAAGAGGGAAAAGAACTAGCATTAGAACTAGGTAATGCAGAAAATTTAAGAAATTATGAAGAGGAAGGTGAAGAATAATGGCATATAAAGGACCAGATATATCTGCTTGGCAAGGAGATATAGATATTAAAACATTAAGCCCACAAGTGGACTTTTTTATTTTTAGATGTTATGCAGGAAGTTCAAAGGACAAGAAAGTAGATAGAAATGTTAAATTAGCAATTGAGTGTGGTAAACCATATGGATTATATATTTATTCATATGCATTAAATACAGCACAAGCAAAAGAAGAAGCACAAAGAGTAGTTGAACTTGCAAATAGTTATTCAATTAAACCAGCATTTCTATGTATAGATATGGAAGATGCTGATGGATATAAGAAAAAATATGGAATGCCATCTAATCAAACTTTAAGAGATATATGTACTGCAGAAGGAGAAATTTTTGAAAATGCAGGATATTATGCAATGGTATATGCAAGTTCTAGTTGGTGGAAGAATCAATTAGCAGGATTAACAAGATTTGATAAATGGGTTGCTCATTGGCCAACTTCTGGTGGAAAACAAAAAGGAAATGCAACATCTCCAGATGGAGAAAATGCAAATAATTGTGGTATTTGGCAATTTACTTCTCAAGGCACACTAAATGGTTACAATGGAAATCTTGACATGAATTATGCATATAAAGATTTTGTTTTAAATAAAAATGGAAATAGTAATCCTACTCCAGTAACACCAAGTGAGACAAAGCCTAATAATTCTGATAATACATCCACATATGTAGTAAAAAGTGGGGATTGTTTATCAACAATAGGAAGTAAGCTAGGTGTAAATTGGAAAGATATAGCAAGTATAAATGGAATAAATAGTCCATACATAATTTATGTTGGACAGGTTTTAAAAATTCCAGGAGGAAGTAAACAAGAGAATACATCTTCATCAAATACAACTTCAAATAATACAACTACATATACTGTAAAAAGTGGAGATACATTAAGTGGGATAGCTAGTAAATTTGGTACTACATACCAAAAAATTGCAGCAGATAATGGAATCTCAAATCCTAATTTAATTTATCCAGGACAAGTATTAAAAATTAAGGGAGCAAATAGTACAAGTACTGTTCAAAATACTACAAAAACATATACTGTAAAATCTGGTGACACATTATCAGGAATTGCTGCAAAATACGGTACCACATATCAAGAATTAGCAAAGAAAAACGGAATTTCAAATCCTAATTTGATTTATCCAGGGCAAGTATTAAAAATATAAAATAGAGGAGAATTTCTCCTCTATTTTATATTTTTTAGTTTGTTTTGAATATCCAACAAAGTATTAAAGGCTTGCTGAAATGTAGTATTGTTCATATCTATATTAGAAATTTTATTTAATATTTTTTTTATTTC
>CALXUZ010000052.1 GCA_944391825.1 uncultured Clostridia bacterium
AATGTAATTGGAGAGAATTTAAGAAATTATAGAAAAGAAAAACATTTATCTCAAGCTGATTTGACAATGGAATTAAACTTATTATTATTATTTATAATATTCATATTTATATTATTTTCTTTGACATTTTTATCATATCTAACTTTTGCAGGTATTATTGCATAGTAATTTGGTCTATTTCTTCCGTTCATATCATTCCTCCATTTCTTATGTGTTTAATTCTCATTATTTTACATTTTAAGCCATTTTTTATTTCAAATTATATAAATTATTAGCTCTAAAATATTCGGATTCAAATGGTTTTATCAAACATATTTCCATTGGTGTCTACTTTGGAATATTCCTTCTGGTATGTCATGCAAGCAAATTGCAATTGCTAATGATAAACCTAATTTTAATGAAGCACCAAATCCAGAGCCAATTGCCAAGCCTTCTGGAAAGTTATGTAATGCTAAACCAATACTTACAATTATTCCTGTTTTTAACAATGTATTTTTATTAGTTTTAAATCTTGTATTAGAATTAAATTTTTTATCTACTAATATATCACAAATCATCATTAATATTATTCCTAATATTATACCTAAAAATACTGTTGGTAATGTGCTTAAATTAAAAGCTTCTGGTAATAAGTCAAAACATACAATTGCAATCATAAGCCCTGATGCAAACGCTAACACAAAACTCAATAATTTATTTGATGAGTGTTTGAATTTTGTGCCTATAATTCCACCAATTGTAGTTCCAAATGTACCAAAAAATAGACCTATTAATGTAGTTTTTACAATTTCGTTCAAAATAAATACTCCCTTTAAACAAAATATTTTTTTAATATTTTATTTTAAAAAGAGTATTTTTATTCTTATTCTTCCTCGTTTCCTTTTAATTTTTCAGCTGTATCTGCTGTAATTAGGTTATCAATCATTTCGTCCAAATCACCATTTAAGAAATTATCCATTTGATATATGCTCATACCAATTCTATGGTCTGTAATACGTCCTTGTGGGTAATTATATGTCCTTATTTTTTCACTTCTATCCCCACTTCCCACTTGGCTTTTTCTAGCATTTGCAACTTCTTCGTCTTGTTTTTGTTTTTCTATTTCATATAATCTAGAGCGTAGTAGCTTCATAGCATAATCCCTATTTTGGAACTGTGATCTTTCTGTTTGGCACTCTGCTACTATTCCTGTAGGAATATGTATTAAACGAACTGCTGAAGATGTTTTGTTTATGTGCTGTCCACCAGCACCAGAAGCTCTAAAAACTTCCATTTTTATATCTGATGGGTTTATTTCAATATCTACATCTTCTACTTCTGGCAAAACTACAACAGTTGCAGTAGAAGTATGTATTCTGCCACTTGCTTCTGTGTCTGGCACCCTTTGAACACGATGAACTCCGCTTTCAAATTTTAGCCTGCTATATGCACCTTTACCTGTAATCATAAAAGAAATTTCCTTATATCCGCCAAGCCCTGTTTCATTTTCATTTAAAATTTCTAATTTCCAATGTTTTTTTTCTGCATACATTGAATACATCCTAAATAATGTACCTGCAAATAGTGCTGCTTCTTCTCCACCAGCCCCTGCACGAATTTCACAAATAACGTTTTTATCATCATTTGGATCTTTTGGAATTAATAATATTTTTATTTCTTCTTCTAGTTTAGGTAGCTTTTCTTTATTTTCTTCTATTTCTAATTCTGCTAATTCCTTCATTTCTGGGTCTTTTAATAATTCTTTTGCATCTTCAATTGCTTTATTTGCATTTTTATATTCCCTATATTTAAGCACAACCGGTTCAAGTTCCGCATGCTCCTTCATTAAATTTCGCCACTCATCCTGTTCATTTATAACTTCTGGGTCACTAATTTTTTTGGTAATTTCTTCATAACGCTTTTCAACTTCATCTAATTTTTGAAACATTATATTCTCTCCTTGTTTTAATTTACCTTAATATTATACTTCATAAGCCTATATAATTCAAGTGTTCCATTTTATTTTCACAATTTTAATTTTTTTGTGGCATATATTTATTTCTTATGATATAATCTTTTTGTTTTAAATTATACGAAAGTGAGATTATTATGGAAAATTTTATTATAGAGATAATGAACAATTTTGGTTATATAGGAATTGGACTACTTATTTTAATTGAAAATATATTTCCTCCAATTCCAAGTGAGTTAATTCTTACATTTGGCGGATTTATGACAATAGATACAAATATGACAATTTTAGGTGTTATAATTGCATCAACAATAGGTTCTGTATTAGGTGCAATTATTCTATATTATATTGGTAAAATCTTAAATAAAGAAAGACTTATAAAAATTGTTACAAGCAAATATGGAAAGCTTTTAAGAGTAAAGCCTGAAGATATAGAATCTGCTGACAAATGGTTTGACGAAAAAGGAAATAAAACAGTTTTCTTTTGTAGATTCATTCCTGTTGTAAGGAGTTTAATAAGTATTCCTGCTGGTATGAGCGAAATGCCTTTATTAAAATTTATAATTTATACCACATTTGGTAGTGCAATATGGAATACCGTACTTGTTTTGGTAGGAGCTTTTGCAGGAGATAAAAAAGACCTTATATTAACCATAATTGATGATGCCTCATATGTTATTATAGCTTTAATAGTAATAGTATTTTTAATATTTGTATATAGATTTTATAAAAAAAGAGTCAAAAATAAAAAATCTTAAAAAAATACCACCTGATTAGGTGGCATTTTTTTGTCATTAGACAATTGTTAAGTTCTTTATAATATCATCCCATATACCAAAATTCCTTCATTATCTTTATAAATCTCATTAAATTGTGAAATCGGTAAAGGATTTACGCCAATACCCGCTTCTATTGTATAACCAGGTCTATTATAGTTTTGTATAAACCAATCTTTGTACCCTGCAAAACTAGAATTATATGGAACTTCTTCTAAACTATATCCACTCACTCTTGCAAACTCTTCCCCTATTTCATATCCCCTTGGTGGATTAATATTTTGGAAATCCCAGTATATTTCTTTTCCTTGTGTATGATATGAAAGTGTAAGATAAAAATTATGTGCTAATGTAAAATTATAAATTGCTAAAGCCTCTGGTTCTGTTAGAGGTCCTTCACCTACAAAATCTCTAGGAGCTGGCTTTGTAAATCCTTGCTCAAATTTTATTTTTCTTGCTTCGTTCCAACCTGCTGGAAATTGTAAATTTAAATCCACACCAGTGGGTTTGATTAACTTCCATGTATGAAAATTATAATAATAAATAAAAATATTTACAGATACAAGGTGTTTTAAAGCACTTTGTTTTTTATTGTAAAATATCTAAAATATTAGCATAAAATATTGAAAATAATATAAAATAACGATAAAATTATGATAATTATTTTTTGAGGAGGAATCAATATGATTAATATTAGACCAGTATCAGATTTAAGAAATAA
>CALXUZ010000053.1 GCA_944391825.1 uncultured Clostridia bacterium
GCCAATTTAGATTTTTTTGACTTCATTCTGTTATCAACACCTGCTGCCATTACTAAACCAATAACATTTTCCATTTTTTTCTCTCCTTTTTTATTTATTAAATTTTTCATTATATAACTTTACTGCTGTTTCTGGACTATCATTTCCAGTTCTATTTTTTACTGGTGCAAATTCATCTTCTCTTTTTACTCTTAAAATCGTCATATTATCATAGCGAGAAAATGCATCAAATATAAATGCTTCAAATTTATATACATTTGGTTCTTCTGGTTCTATAAATTCACCTTTTTCATTTAAATATCCTGATTTTTTAAATGCAACATGGTATGGAAGTTTAATGTCTGCCAAGTTTTCAAAAACACTTATATTATATAAATATGTACCAATATTAACCTCTCCATATACTAGTTCACCATTTTCGTCTCTTTCTTCTGCCATTTCCTCTGGGAGCTCAATGTATTCTATTACCTTTGGCTTACCATTCATTTTACAAAACACACCAACTTTTTCTTTAGGGTTAGTTTTAGCCACAGATTTACTTGCTATTTTTTGTTTTTCTTCTATGGTAAGTCCAATTAATATTGGGTCTACAAAATTTGATAAAATATTATCAATTCCACTTACAAAAATCCACTCAATTTTTCTATTTTTAAAATCGTCTAAAACGCCATTTTTTGCTATTGCTTCATAAATTCCACCATTTCCATCTGCTGCTTCTTTAATTTTTTTATCTTTATCTAAAATAACTTTTCCACTTATGTCTAATAGTGGTAATTCTCCTTGTTTGAAAAACTTCACTTTGCTTTTATCATAGCTAAAATAGTTTTTTTCTTCAAAGAAAGCAATTGTCTCATCATTGTTTTCTCTGCTTGTCATAATATACCATGGAATTGTGACCCCATATTCTTTTTGCGCTCTTTTTAGGGTGTCTATAATAATTTCAAATATATATTTTGGACCATTTATTGTATTTAATATATATGTGCCTTTTGGTCCAGTATGGCCAAGCCTTGTGCCTTGACCACCTGCCATTGTTACAACAGCATATTTTTCAGAAGTAATAATTTTTGAACCTATTTTTTCTAATTCTTCTTTTCTTTTTTCTGATAATTTTTCTTTATCAGTGTATTTTATATGTTCAATAATCTTTGACTCTAAATCTTGATTTTGTTTTATTCTTTCATATAATTCTTTTAATTGTTTAAAATCAATATTTAATATTTGTTTTTCCAGCTTTTCTTGCTCTTCTTTATTTAAGCATTTCATGTAGTCTAATAAATGCTCTTGAGAATATTCTTTTAGTATTTTTGTTACTTTCTCTTTCATAAAATCTCCGCTCCCTATAATTGCTATATTTTATGCAAATTCAAGTCTTTTTGTGTTACAGTCGTTTTTTACTTCTTTTTAGGTTATATCACAACTATAAAAAAAAAGCAACTATATATACTTATGGCTAATTTTTTCGACATTTTATTTTGGTAAAAGCTTGAAAAGTATTGGTTTTTGGGTTATAATAGAAAATGTAAAAATTTATATTAAAGGAGTTTGATGTTATGAAAAAAATATTATTATTTACTACAGTCTTGTTTACAATTATTTTGCTCTGTGCCAACCCTGTTTTTGCATTAACAATAAATACAGGTAATACTGAAAATAACGAAAACGGTGAAAATGTGGAAAATAATGAGCAATCCTCAAATGGAGTGGTTAGCAGTATTACTACTTTAGAATTAGTAGAAAGAAATATTTGTGAAATAGATTTACTTGAGCCTTCTACTGATAATGTTGTTGGAGAATTTACTAAGGAATTAACAGATTTCAACTCTGCAAATAAAGAGGTAACTTTGACATTAACATTAAAAAATATTATGGAAGAAAACCAGGTAGAAAAACCTGTTGAGATTTTCTTAGTATTGGATAATTCTACTAGCATGGAAGCAACATATGATGGCAAATCTAAAATAGATTATGTATGTGATACTGCAAATGACTTTATTGATTACTTATTTAATCATTTTGAAAGTCCACAAATCGGTATTGTATCATTTTCTTGTGCGGAAACTGAGTCCCAAGAATCCCAAGAATTTCACGATGGTACAGAAAGTGATGCTAAATTAATTTTAGGATTATCTAATTCACAAGAAGATATAAAATCTAAAATTGAAGAGTATAAAAATGGCGAGCAAGGAATTCACACCAATATTGAAGCTGGACTTTCTTTGGCAGAAGCTAATTTTACAGATAATGCTGAATCTGAAAAATATATAATATTACTATCTGATGGTGTTCCAAATCTATGCTTAAATACTGAAACCACACTTCAATATTCTGGTGCTGTTGCAGATGCCACAAAAGCTAAATTAGAAGATTTGAATTCTAAAGGCTATCATATTTACTCTGTTTTAATGGGGCTAAATGATGCAAATTTAGAAAATCCAGATGCACCAGTTAGTGAAACTACAGGAAAAAATATGACTTATAGAGAACTTGCAGAAGAAATTTTTGGAACTGCGGAAAATCCTACAGTTGACCATTTTTACTATATTAATTATGATAATTTAGAGGCAACTGTAAATGAAGATATTTTTGATAATATTACAGAAGTTAAAGATACTACTTTAAAAAATATTGTTATTAAAGACTATTTTCCTCAAGAAATAATTGATAACTTTAATTTTGAATATGTTGCATCTCCTAATATAGGTGAAGTATCACAAGAAGTTGACACTTCAGATAATAGCATTACATGGAATATTGAATTATTAAATGCTGGTGAAGTTGCTACATTAAGTTATAAATTAACTTTAAAAGATGACTATGACAAAGAAATTGTGGATAAGATACTACCTACAAATACTAATGTAGATATTGATTATAGTTATAATAATACTGATGGAAATTCTAATTCTACAGTTTCACCAACAGTAAAAGTTCAATATTTGGAATCTTCCGTGGATGATACTGTTGCTAAAAAGCCTATTCCTCAAACAGGATTATATGAAACTGTATTATTTGCAGTTGTAACTATTGGAATTGTAGTATTTGCAATTACCAAAGCAGTACAAATTAAGAAATTAAAATAGATATAAACAAAAAAGTGTGAGATGATGAAAATCATCTCACATTTTTTTGTTTGGCTGGGGTACTAGGATTCGAACCTAGGAAATGTCGGAGTCAGAGTCCGATGCCTTACCGCTTGGCGATACCCCAA